>JANOHQ010000371.1:0-6816 GCA_031406595.1 Chitinophagaceae bacterium | reverse complement strand
CTGTGCAAAGGCCAGTGCCATCGGTAAAGACCCGCTGCCTTCTTTTCCCAAAAATAACAAAGCATGACTGAGCCGGTTATGTTGTACCAGTTCAGCGAGCTGCTGTTTTACTTCGGGTTGGCCGATAATTTGGGAGAATTGCATTAACGCAAAAGTAAACTTTCTCGAAATAAAAAAGCGACACCGGATACCAGCACCGCTTCTATCTACTGAGCTTTTCGAAGTATAACTTTTATCTTTTAGTTTTTCATGTACTGCACCACTTCCTCACCCATCGGGCTCGCCTTATGATGGAATACAGCGATCAAATTCCCTTTCTCATCCAGCAGGAACTTGGTAAAATTCCAGATCACGGGATCCTGCAGGAATTTTTTCCAGACCAGGTCTTTTGAATTGGCCGCCGGCGAATTCTTCGCCAGTTCTTTGGATTGTTCATTCAGCCACTTGAACAAAGGATGTATATCATCACCGCGTACCGATACTTTCTCCGCCATTGGGAAGGTTACGCCATAATTTTTGGTGCAGAATGCTTTGATATCGGCATTGCTGCCTGGTTCCTGTTCGCCAAAATTGTTGGCCGGAAAACCTACGATCACCAGTTTGTCCTTATATTTCTCATACAGCTTTTCCAGCTCTGCATACTGAGGAGTATTCCCGCACATAGAAGCAGTATTCACGATCATGATCTTCTTTCCCTTGTACTGGGAGAAATCAATATCGCTGCCATCGAGACCTGCCACTTTAAAATCGTAAATGGAACCACCGGTAAGAGTTGTCGCTAATATCATAGAAAGAAATAATGTTTTCATGATTGTAACATTTGAATGAACAACAAAACTACGTATTAATGGTTTGTGGCAATCGGTCTGAGTCTGCAAATATTTGGGCTGTGCGATGGTGGCTTCCCCTGGCGGGGGAAGTCGGAAGGGGGCTTTACTGTTTTTCAAAACAGCCCAAATCCGGCAGGCCCACAGGACGCGGCTTTCCATCCAAATCAGTTACCACCCCGGTATTCACCCCTTTATTAATAGCGGGGGAACCGGTTTTCAGCCTGAAATCATAATAATTCGTACTGGTGCTGATGCTGTCAAACAGCGGGGACTGGTTATTGATGATCTGTGTACTCGTGATGTTTGCGGGTGTGTTGAGTACTTTCCAAAGATTATAATCGAAATTTACATTGAATGGAGTAGCACCACTTTTTGCCACTACCACTTCATCATCTACTATTCCATTCTCTCCCCAGAAAATGCAGTTGCGAAAAACAGCGTTCAGGTTGGCGGTTACAGGTGTATTGTTGATCGAAATAAAATTACTGACCACCAGTACCGGGTTACGGTGCTCGATATAACGGTTGGCATAAGTTACTACTGTGCAGTGGGTGAACTGGTAATCGCCACCTTTTACCAGGAAAACATTCTTGCCACAATTACTGATCAGGCAATTTCTTGCTCTTGCGCTTGAGTTGATCGAAATGATACCGGCATCATACGCATTATCAATGATACATTCATTCAATACGATCTTGGGATTGGCATTGGGAGCCGGGTCCTGTAAAGCAATAGCCTGGTAGGCATTTTTGATGACTGCATAGTTGAAAACATTGTCTTTTGCCGTTGGCTGAAAGAAGATTCCTGGCCAGCTTGCAGGAAAATCTTTGTACGGATCATCCAGCCTGTCGCCGCGGAAATAAACCCTGTCGGCTGTATCCTTCAACCCATTGACCAATATAGTTCCTTCCACCACGATCGGCGCATCGGTATGAATATAGATCCGGCATCCCTTGTTAATGGTCAGGGTCTGGTTATTGCGGACGATAAGCGATCCAAGGATCACATAAGGCAGGTCGTTGTTCCAGGTTTCGTTGCTGGTAATTATCTTATCCCGGAAGAAATGGGCGTTCTGCCCCCATGCCTCGAGTTGCACCAACTTTTTATTGCCGTTATAGCTGATTTCAATACTGTCTCTTAAAATAAAAGGCATATTGGCCACGCTGGGATCTACATTCACTTGTGCAAATACATACACGCTGTCGTCCGGTTCTATCTCGATATTAGTAAACTGCACACCAGGGGTTCCATCCACATTCATCTTATACACGGAAGTCGCACCACCCATTAGTTTTATGGAAGAGACCCTGAGCTTCTGGTTATTCTCGTTGATGATCTTGAAGCTTCGGTGAGTGGAGCCGCTGGTTACAAAGACCGTATCATACTTTAATGTGTCGGCTGTAATGGTAACCTGTGCATCGCCCGAGGTAATAAAGGAATCCTTCCTGCAGGAGAGAAGAATAAGCGATAAGGCAAGGATAAGTAGTCCGGGGGTCTTCATTGGTATCAAAAATAAGCAAAGAGACTAGAAAGAGAAAAAGAGTTGAAAGAGTTGCCGGAGTTCAATTTTTTGTTGCCCGGCTGTTTTACTGCCAGATGGATATCATGGAGCCTATCTCTTTCTGCTCTTTACACTCTTTTTACACTCTTAGCTACTACCGCGTAGCAACACATAGACATGCAATGCTCAGCCTTAAATTCTCAGCCTGTAATAATTCATTCCCGCAAGCCTCCAATGTTGCCCCTGTGGTCACCACATCATCTACCAGGAGCAAATGTTTGTTACGGATAGCACTCGGGTCTTTCAGCACAAATTTCCCTTCCATATTCTTCCATCGTTCGATCCTTCCTTTTTTGGTCTGGGTTTCGGTATGTTGTGGCCGGGTGATCAGTTTGTGCAGGACGGGTACCCGCATCACCCCAGCTATCCCTTCACAGAGAACGGTGGCCTGGTTGTACCCCCTTCTTTTTTCCCGGGCGGGGAACAGGGGCAGGGGGACGAGAGCATCCACTCCAAAACGACCCGAATTCAGGAGTTGTTCCCCCATCATCCGCCCCAACTGAAGGCCCAGGTCCCGGTTGCCCTTGTATTTGAACTGGTGCATAAGGTGCTGGATCAGGGATTCTTTGGTAAAATAGAACTGGGCGCTGGCCCCGGCCAGGGGCAGGCGACCCAGGAAGATCTTTTCGACCGGGTTGCCAGGGTGGCACTCAAAGCCAGTTTCTGGCAGCACCGCCATACAACGCATACAAAGCAAACTTTCTTCGGGGAGTATATCGCTGCCACAACCCGTACAGATATGCGGAAAAATTAAATGGAGTAATGCGTCTTTTATTTCTTTTAAGCGGAACACATAGCAAGTAAAAGATAATTCCTAAGGGATAAATGCGCTTTTAAACGTAAAAAATGTTTTTATTCCCGGGAACGGCTGTGCAAACAAACAACTGATCTAAAACAAGTATTTATAGACCTCTTCTACTCTCCCCATCGTTACCACTTCAATATTGAATTTTTGTTTTGCCAGGCCTTTCTGATTGTATTTGGACACAATGATCTTTTCAAAACCCAGCTTCTCTGCTTCGGCAATTCGCTGGTCGATCCTGTTTACCGCCCTGATCTCACCGCTCAATCCCACTTCACCGGCAAAGCAAGTGAGTTGTGGTAATGAAACATCTTCATACGAAGAGAGTAATGCGCAAAGTACTGCGAGATCGATAGAAGGATCTTCTACTTTTATACCACCCGCTATATTCAGGAACACATCTTTCATCCCAAAATGGAAGCCACCTCTCTTTTCTAAAACGGCGAGCAACAATTGCAAACGGCGCAAATCAAACCCGCTGACGGTACGTTGTGGTGTGCCGTAAACGGATTGTGTGACCAGCGCCTGCACTTCGATCAATAACGGTCTCATCCCTTCGATCGTCGCAGCGATTGCGATCCCGCTTAACTGCTCTTCTTTTTGCGTGATCAATATTTCACTTGGATTCAGCACACCTCTCATTCCTTCGTCCGTCATTTCATAGATGCCTAATTCGGCGGTACTGCCAAAGCGGTTCTTTAATGTACGGAGTATCCTGTATGCATAATGCCGGTCGCCTTCGAACTGCAAAACCGTGTCCACCATGTGTTCCAGGATCTTTGGTCCCGCGATGCTGCCGTCTTTTGTGATATGGCCGATCAGGAAAACAGGTGTATTGGTCTCCTTGGCAAATCGTTGAAACTCTGCGGCACATTCCCGGATCTGTGATACACTGCCGGGAGAAGAATCAATGAAAGGAGTTTGCAGTGTTTGAATAGAATCAACGATCACCAGTTTTGGTTTCAGTTTTTTTATTTCCTGGAAAATGACCTGTGTGGATGTTTCGGTGAGCAGGTAAAACTGGTCATTCTTTAATTGTAAACGATCGGCTCTCATTTTGATCTGCTGTTCACTTTCTTCACCGCTGATATAAAGTACCGGGATATCTTTTAACCAGAGACCGTTCTGCAGGAACAGTGTTGATTTGCCGATACCGGGTTCACCGGCAACCAGGATCAAACTCCCCGGAACGATCCCACCTCCCAATACACGGTTCAATTCAGTATCCGATGTGAGCAGCCTTTTTTCTTCTGTGGTCTTGATCTCGCTGAGGGAGATCGTTTTACTGATCCTTTTTTCCCCGTTATAATCTTTCCACCCGTTATCGTTCTTTGAATTATCTTTTTGCGTGAGCTCTTCCACGAAAGTATTCCACTGACTACAGGAAGGACATTGACCTACCCATTTCACACTTTCATGCCCGCAGTTCTGACAGAAAAAAGATGTCTTTACCTTACTCATGCAATAAAATTAAACGATTGGAAGCGCTTTAATAAAATGTTTGAACAATGATCAGCGAAGAACATCATTTTAGGTGAAAAAAAAATGTTGTAAACAGCAGGAAGAAGCAAGAAAAAAACAATCGTTTCCGGGGGTGTTTCGTAAAATGTAAAAAGGGCCAATCTTACGATTGACCCTCTTACTTACTAACCCATTAAATTCTATTGCTAAGTTACAATTAAGACCCACATTTCAAAATAAATTTTTGGCGCTGTGCATAACTTAAACCTTTTTAAACGATCAGCGGTATTGTTGCAAATCGCCAGTTTGTACCGGTATAATATACTGATAAACAAACTATTGCAAGGGTTGTTAAAGAGCTTAAAGACGTTCTTTCAAGGCTATTATAATCAGCTCATTAAGTTTTTGGGGTGACAAAAAGGCTGAAAAAAACCGGCCGGCCCAAATGGTTGCAAATTTGCAATAGGAACAGTCAAATAAACAATTTTGTACCATGATGAACAGTGAGATTTTTATCGTTTCCCTCGTTTTTTTGGGGATTAGTTTTATCGTGTCGGCGATCCTGAAAAGTAAGTTTACCCGGTACAGCAAAATAGGCCTCGCCAATGGCCTGTCCGGGCGGGAAATTGCCGAAAAAATGCTCCGGGATAATGGGATTTATGACGTAAAAGTGACCTCGGTTCAGGGGTTCCTTTCCGACCACTATAACCCCGCCAATAAGACCGTCAACCTGAGCCCGGAGGTCTACAATGGCAGGAGCGTTTCCGCCGCGGCGGTAGCCGCCCACGAATGCGGCCATGCCGTCCAGCATGCCACGGCATATGGCCCCCTGACCTTCCGGAGCAGGCTGGTCCCGGTGGTCCAGTTCAGCTCGATGATGGTAAACTGGGTGCTGCTGGCAGGGATAATCATCCTGGCTTCGACCAATAACCCGACAGTCCTCCTGGTGGGTATTATTGTCATGAGCGTCACCGTCCTTTTTACTCTGGTCACCCTACCCGTGGAGTTTGACGCCAGCAAAAGGGCACTGGCCTGGCTGGAAAACACCAATACAACCACTACAGAGGAATACCCGAAAGCTAAAGACGCCCTGAAATGGGCTGCCACAACTTACGTAGTTGCTGCGCTGGCGGCTGTGGTTACATTGATACAGTATGTGATGATCTATCTGGGGAGCAGGGACAGGAATTAGATAAAAGATAAAAGTGAATAGATAATAGTTGTTTGCAGATCTGGGTTTC
Source organism: Chitinophagaceae bacterium (assembly GCA_031406595.1). Lineage (GTDB taxonomy): Bacteria > Bacteroidota > Bacteroidia > Chitinophagales > Chitinophagaceae > JJ008. The sequence goes on along the minus strand of JANOHQ010000371.1, from coordinate 921 downwards.
TCAGCAATACGGGCGACACGGATATCACAAGATTTTTTAATTAAGGAATATAAGTTTGTGAAACAGCCTTTTGCACTAAAACAACTATTATCTTTTATCTATTAGTTATTATCTCTACAACTTGATCTCTTCATCGTGCTGATCAAAGAACTTGTACTCGGTGAGATGGTAATTGGTGTTTTCTTCCAGCCTTGTCTTTTGCCCGAATTTCTTTTTCCATTTAGCCATCTGTGTATTCCATGGCCAGAATCCTTTGGTAAGATAGGCGTAAAGGATCGGGTTGACAATCAGTTTCAGGTTGCTGTTCTTATGGGTAACTAAATAACTGAGATTCTTTTCAATTTCGTCTTCCAGCAATAAGGTAGAAGATATTTTACCGGTGCCATTGCAACTCGGGCAAACTTCCTGCGTATTGATATTCATCTCCGGCTTCATCCGTTGCCGGGTTATCTGCATGATACCAAATTTGGAAATTGGAAGGACTGCATGTTTAGCTCTGTCGGGACTCATGAACTCTTCCATTCGCTCCATCAGCCTCCGTTTGTTGTCCGGAAGTTTCATATCGATGAAGTCGACCACGATGATACCACCGAGATCCCTTAACCGTAACTGCCGTGCAATTTCTTCCGCGGCTTCGAGGTTGGTCTCGAGGGCATTCTGCTCCTGGTTATTACTGACACTTTTATAACCACTGTTCACATCGATCACATGCAGGGCTTCTGTATGTTCGATGATCAGGTATGCGCCGCTGTCGAGGTTGACGGTCTTGCCAAAAGAAGATTTAACCTGCTTGGTGATACCAAAGGAATCAAAGATGGTGGAACCGTTCTGGTAAAAAGATACGATATCGGCTTTTTCGGGAGCGATACGTTGTATATAGGCCTTGGTATCGGTGAAGATATTGCGGTCGTTGACCACGAT
>JANOHQ010000358.1:0-7369 GCA_031406595.1 Chitinophagaceae bacterium | reverse complement strand
ATAATAAGACCCTGAGTGTTGAAGAACGATACCTTGCTCTTGAAAATACTTTCCCGCAGGCTTTACAAAGAATCCCTGTAAAATATATTGCCGGTTATCTTGGTATTGAAGCTCCCAGCCTGAGTCGCCTCCGTCGCCGGTTAGCCGGAAAATAACCCAGGTTAGTTTTTACAACTTTTCCTGTTGATAGTTTTGATCTCTAAAATGAGAATTATGACATGGGATAAATTCGTCTTTCTATTGCTGGACAATGCTGTAAAATATTTTTTTATTTCTCTACCCTTTTTCTTGCTGTTTTATGTTCTCCTTCGAAAGAAACTTTCTTACAAAAAAATACAGGTAAAATTCCCGAACCTAAAAGACTATATCCGTGAACTGGGGTTTTCAACCCTGTCTGTGATCATCTTTTCAATACCTCCTTTGGTTATACTTTATAGTGATGCAATCAGGCCGCACACTACCTTTTACAAACATATTGACGAGCATGGCACTGTTTATTTTCTGCTGGCATTCCCGTTGATGTTATTAATGCATGACACCTACTTTTACTGGGCGCATCGCCTGATGCACAATCGCTGGTTGTTTAAGAAAATCCATCTCGTTCATCATAGATCCACCAATCCTTCTCCCTGGGCAGCTTATGCGTTTCACCCATTGGAAGCAATTGCAGAGTCTTTCATCTTTGTCATTTTCCTATTCACCATACCGGTTCATAGTATTCATTTAATGTGGTTTTTTGTATTCAGTCTCGTCTATAATGTCTATGGACATTTGGGCTTCGAGATTTATCCTAAAGGTTTTAACAAGCATTGGTTCGGGAAATGGATGAATACTTCTGTCAGCCATAACCTGCATCATCAATACTTCCACGGCAATTATGGCTTGTACTTTACTATATGGGACAGACTCATGGGGACCCTGCGACCCGACTACGATGCTACCTATGAGAGCCTTAAACTGAGAAAAAAACCAACCCCAGAAAATTGATCTATGAAAAAAAAGATAATACCCTTTATCGCTGCCATTTTTTTGTTCTCTCTTACTATTTATTCCCAGAATAAACCGGATGATATTATTGGAGTTTGGCTTACCGGAGGTAAGGAACCGGCAAAGATCCAGATTTACAAATCGGGCGATAAATTCTATGGTAAAATTATCTGGTTGAAAAACCCTGCTGAAAACGGGAAGCAACGGGTAGATGGCAATAATCCTGATAAAGCCAAACGAAATAACCCGGTGGTTGGCCTGGTCATACTGAAAGGTTTTAAGTTTAATGGAGACGATGAGTGGAAAGGCGGCGATATTTACGATCCCGAAAGCGGGAAGACATACAGCTCCTACCTGTATTTAAAAAATCCAACCACACTTAAACTCCGGGGCTATGTTGGTATAGCCCTGTTTGGAAGGACGGAGACATGGACAAGAACAAACTAGTGGTATTTATTTTTACCCGGGACTTGTGGGTCGTCATATATAAGCAGGTTCACCTGCAATTTTATAAACACTGAGCTTACTCCAGGTAAATACTTAAAAGAAATAAACTTTACCGGCCTGGGATACTGCTCCGGGGCTTGAACCATTAAATATTGGGGCAGACGAACTACAAAAAAGCAGATGAATGATAATGTACACTTAATTATAGCAAAAGAAAACTCCGACCAGTTGATACATTATTTATCCCGCCTGAAACATCCTCCCCCCTACAACCAGTCTACCTTGCTCCTGTTAACACAATTATTGCAATAAGCAGGACCCGCCGAAAACCTGTATAAAAGAGTAAGCAATTTTTTTAAACTTAAATCATTGCACATGAAAAAGAATTTTTTTATCGGCTTCAGCCTTTTATTGGCTGTAGCGCTTTTCGCTTTTACTACATTAAGCAAGGAGAGCGGTAAGTCCCCCGATCCGGAATTCTACTGGTATACGGTGACCTATGATGGGAACTCAGCTATGATCGAATACCAGTCGCCTTCCGGTCCGCTTACGGTGCTGGAAGCAACGCTTCCCCTGGAATGTCCTGGAGAAGGGCGTGTTTGCAGGGCCGGGTTCTCTGAACCACTTTCTTTCCAGGGCACCGATCCTATAACGGAAAACACAGATGGAGACGAGCAATTCGAAGAAACCGATCCAAATAAATAAGATCGTATAATAAACCGGGCAGTGATCACCCGGTTTATTTTTTATCGCTGAGGATAAGAATATCGATACGGGTGTCGTAAGCAAATACACGGAGGTTATACCGGTGCATTACCTCTCTCAGATCATCTACAAAATTCTTTTTATCTAACCTCAGCGAAAATTCTATATCGATATTTCCCAAATCCCTGTAAGAACTACGATCTTCCAGTTGAATGGGTATATCCGGGAGATTTTTCCAGAGGATATAACAAAGCGTATCAAAAGGCTTGTTGCGCAGCTTTACCGATATCGCGGGCTGGTTATTATTGGAAACATAAACTACCTCGGTAGAGGGTGTGCCTCCTTTCGTTTTAAGGAGGTTAGGACCGGGTTTATCCAGCAACTGTATAAATTTACACGGGCCTTTTGACATAGTTGCTTTTAATCCAAAATACCTCGCAAGATCCTCCTGCATCATTTGGAAAATACCTGCTGAACGTTCTTTCGGAACAATAAGCTCATAACTATACCGGTTTTTTGTTTTCCACACCCGGAGTGCTTCTTGCTCTTTGGGCTTTGTATAGGGCCAGGGATCGGCGATATCCAAAATCACACTAAAATCATTATCGAACCTGTATTTTCCTTTCTCAGAATACGCAGTTTTATAAAGTTGCACAGCTGAAGCGCAATCATCCGATATTCTTACGAATCCCTCAGCATAGTGCGCGGCATTACTATGCCCCACACTTATGCTATCGCTGCATTTGGCGATATACGAATAATAAGGTACAGGTGCATTCCATGATGCAAAACCAGCCTGGATCAACGAAGAGTATTTTTTCTTTTTAATGGCACTTTCGCCAACGGCATTTCCGCCCTTCAGGAATTCATCAATAGTACGTGTACTGACATCTGCGGTTTCTGTGATCGTCACAATCCTGTCGTTGTTGTCAACCCATACCTGGAAAGGATAACCATATTCCGGGAATTTCGCGTTCAATACAGTATCGCCATATATAGAACGAAGGGAGGGTCTGTAGAATTTATTATGCTTTTTAAAAAAATCATTGATGGCCTGTTCTTTTTCATTTGTAACAAGAACCACTTCAACATCCGTGGGAAATGCCTTTTGCAGGTCCTGCAACTTCGGGAAAGCACGGATACAAGCATAACAACCGGTGCTCCAGAAATCCAGTATCACCAGTTTAGTTGAAGACTTCGTTCGTTGAATACCCTCCAACTTGTCACCAACTTGTAAAGACTGGGCATTCAATTTGGCAATAAGAATCGAGGGCATCCAAAGCAGGAGGCCAAAATAACATATGAATTTTTTCATGATCAATAACCGGGATTTTGTGTAAGAAATGGATTGCGATCTAATTCAATTTGAGGAATAGGATACAATTGATCGGTTGGTTGCCAGTTGGTACCCTTGACAGGACCTAAAACAGCATTCGCTTCACCATATCTTTTCAGGTCAAACCAACGATGACCCCATTCGGCAAAAAATTCGATCCTTCTCTCCTGCCGGATCGCAGCATTCACCTGGGCAGCAGTCAATGAAAGTGACAGTGAAGGCAAACCCGCTCTCACCCTTACCATATTCAGATCCTGAATCGCACCGCCGGGGTTGCCGGTATTCGATCTTGCTTCTGCGCGGATCAAATATTGTTCGGCTACCCGGAATACGATCACGAATTCGGTGGGAGCATTGCCGCTCGTGAGCGTACGTAATTTATATTTATTGGGATAGTAATAGTCAATGCCGGAGACCGTGTTCCTGCCCAACCAGCCATTCGCCGTTATCAATTTGCGCTGATCATTTGGTTCAAATGCTGCTAATAACTGCGTAGTAAGCTGGAAAAGAGGTCTTGAAGTAGTGCTTGCCGGGACAAAAAAACTGCCTTCATGCGTATTGCCATTATCCCGCATCAGCGACCAGATCGTTTCTGCGGAAGAGGAACCGGTGAATACAGCGGGCAACAAAACCAATGAATAAAGCCCGGATGCGATAATAGCTGAACTGGTAGCTTCCGCTTTCGCATCATTGCCCGTATATAAATATAGGCGGGCAAGCAAAGCTTTTGCGGTAAAACGGTTGGGACGGAAACGGTTAGCAGAGGGATAGCCCGCCACCAGCAATGTATCTGCCTCTTCGAGATCAGCAATTAAATAACCGAATACTTCCTCTTTAGATACCCGGGGCAGCTGGGCGTTTACCCTGTAGTCTGTGCTGTGCACATAAGGAATATCGCCAAACAAATTGACCAGGTAGAAATAGATAAGCGAACGGGATACCAGCATCTCCCCTCTCAATTGTTTTTTCATTGCGGGCGAAACAATCGTTGAGCGTTCCAATCCTTCAAGCAACGAATTGGCATGATAGACCAGGTTGTAAGGGTTGTTCCAGAAAGAAGAAAGATTACCGGTGTTTGGCAGCAGTGAATTGTTACGATAAGGATCATAGGTCGCACTGGTGGCCGTATTGATGATCTCATCGCTGTTCAAACCGGTAAAGATGGTCGTACCACCGGAGAATAACGAAAGGTTCCCAGATATCATTTTGCTGTACAGGCCAAGGGCCGCCGCAACAGCAGAAGACTCGTTATTGAATACAATATTGCTTTCCACCATATTCGGTGGCGGGTAGATATCGACAAATTTTTTACAGGAACAGATACCTGTAACAATGATACAGGATGTTATAATAAAAAATGTTTTTGTTCTCATACAAGCATTTTTAAAGAGTGATCTTAATACCTGCCACCATTGTTTTCAGCGGCGGCAGCACGAAATAATCCTGGGTCTCGGGATCAGAACCTTCATATCCCGTCAGTACAAAAAGGTTCTGCGCCAGGATAAATAACCTGCATTGTTCCATTTTCATTTTCTTTACCCAACGGGAAGGAATTTGGTAGCCAAGGGAAAGATTCTTACATCGTAGATAAGAAGCATCGGATATGGTTCCGTCCGACTGTAACATATTGCTGTTCGCGGTGGCGATCAGCCCCGTTGTGGTTTGTGAGAACCGTTGTACCGGTGCATGATCACCTGCCCGCTGCCACCGGTCGAGCACATAAAGCGGTTGATTGGCCATGCGCCCGGTAAAATCGGTTACGAGCCTTGCCAGCCAATTATTCCCCTGCTGAATACGGAATTCGAAAAAGACAGTGAACTCGAATTGCTTCCATCTCAATTCGTGCTGGGAACCTCCATATATACGGGCATCCATATTGCCGATAAAATCCCTGTCCCTTGAACTGATCACACCATCTTTATTGATATCCGCGAATGAATAAAGTCCGCTGCTATCATTTACGCCGGTATACTGGTATCGCCGGTAACTACTCAACGAATAACCTTCGCGGTAAGTAGTAGCATAGCTGGAGCTGGCCAGCCCCGGGAAAGAGAGCAGTTTATTCCGGGCTATGGAAAAATTCAGCGATGCCGAATATTCCAGTTTATTGGCTGCTTTTGTCCTGTAACTGACCACACACTCGATACCTGAATTCTGTACCAGTGCGGGAAGATTTTTCACTATGCCACTAAACCCTGATTGGGTAGCCAGCGGGTAAAACACCAGTTGATTCCCCGACCGGTTTCGATACCATGATCCGCTGAGTAATACACGGTCTTTAAAAAACCCGAGTTCCAATCCCGCTTCCAGTTTACGGGTGCGTTCCCAATTATAATCAGGGTTAAAAAGTGTATTGGGTTGTAATGCTGACTGTCCCTGGTAAGTACTGGTAGTATTACCCCAAAGATCAAGGAACTTGTAATTTCCTATTTGGTCATTCCCGGTCACACCATAACTCATCCTCAACTTTCCAAAACTCATGATCCTGGAAGCGAAGCCGAAAAATTTTTCTTTTGAAAATATCCATCCGGCACCTACGGCACCGAAGGAGGCAAAGCGTTTATCGGGGCCAAAGCGGCTGGAGCCATCGACACGGTAGCTAAGGTTGAGCAGGTATTTATCGGAAAAATTATAAGAAGCACGTCCGAATGCAGCCATATACCGGTACTGTTGGTAATCGTTGCCGGCACTGAGCGTACCGGCCGCAGCGATGGAATACAAGAGCGCATCACTGCTGTAATTATTCGCATTGATCCTCTGCGACTCCTGGATCCGTTGTTGTAAAGTGCCGCCTGCCATCACGACCAGTTTATGATTCCCGAAACTGGTCTTGTATTCTGCCTGCGGTTCTGTGATCCAGTTGCTCGAACGGCTGTTGGCGAATACAGAAGATCCCTGCCCGGAACCGTTGGGCGGCTGTGCAGCAGCCGGCGAAATAGACGTTTCGTTACTGCTGAATGTATTGTATCCGAAATTGAGCTTTACATTCAGTTGCTTCAATACCCGGTAGCTGAATGTAAAATTGGAATAGAAATTTTCATTCTCCGAATTGTACTTTTTTAATAGTAGAGACAAAGGATTTCCCACCGATCCGAACACCGTGGTGTAATCAACTCCCTTATCACTCCATTTAAGATTGCCGGCTGAATCTCTCAACTGCACATGCGGTGGAAGATTCTTGTAGCGGGAAAGATCGTCGCGGATCAGTTTATTATTATCAACGGAATATCCACCGGATAAGGACAAAATTATTTTTCCTTCACTTGCACTGTGCTGGATACTAAACTGGCCCGAGATAATTTTGTCCGACAGGTTCTCGTCAAAAATATTGGTCTGGTAATTATAGCCCATCCCGATCCTGAATTGCGTACTGCTGTTTCCACCGCCAGCCGATAATTGTATGTTGGTGTTCTTCGCAGTTCCGCCCTGGAATTTCTTCTTATAATCGGTGTATTGGGTAGTATCCCAGAGCAACAGATCCGGTGCATTGCTGATCGCAGGGATCACGCCGTCATTGGCAAAAGCTTCGCGGCGCATTGCCAGGTATTGTGCTGTATTCAGCATATCGGGTGTACGGGTTACCCTACTGAAACCTTTGGTGATATTCGCGGAAACACTGAGCTTTCCATTACGGCCCTTACGGGTGGTGATCAGTATAACCCCGTTTGCGCCCCGGCTCCCATAGATCGCAGTTGCATCGGCATCCTTCAGCACTTCAATGCTTTCGATATCGGAAGGATTGATGCTGTTCAACGGGCTTAAGCCACCCTGCGAGGCATTATTGGGAGTATTGGTAGCGTTGAGCACCTGGTTGGTGGAAACATTACCCGGTTCAAAAGGAACTCCATCGATCACAAACAGGGGATTGTTGGTAGAGTACAAGTCGTCCAATGA
>JANOHQ010000297.1:0-13191 GCA_031406595.1 Chitinophagaceae bacterium | reverse complement strand
GAAGAAGGTAACCCTACAGCGCATGGCGCATTTATTATTAAACCGACCGATTTTGCCAAGTTTGGGAGCCTGGTACTTAATAAAGGAGCATACAACGGGAAACAGCTGATAAGCGAAAGACTTATAGCACTTTGTTTAAAGCAAAGTTTTGAAAAGGAACCGATATGGGGACTATTGTGGTGGCGTATGCCCAAATCTCAAACGAGAGTGATTGATCAGGAGGTATTGAAGGAATGGAAGGATGCCGGCATCCACGATTCCGTTATTGCAAAACTACAGCCAATGTATAAAAAGGCTTATAGTAGCCGGGAAGCATTTTTTACTGATTGGTTAAAGATACTGGGTAATAATTGGCAGGAAGCATTTGGAAAGACTCCCAGGATCTCCAAAAGGGTTTTCAGCGACGAGATCATTGCCTATTACGCAAGCGGTTCTTTTGGAAATTATCTTGTTATTGTTCCAAAACTAAACTTGGTTGCTGTTCGAAGTGCGGGTTATAGGAATGATTTTGATTTTCATAAAGATAGCTTCGATGATTTCCCCGCACTGGTATCAAAATTAATAGTTGAATAAGACCAGCTGGCTGTACGGCCGGCACCAGCTGATCACATGAAGTTCATTGGCGCCTTAGCGGCCAGTCACACATATAAAAAACAAAAAATGAAAAATAAAATGAAACAAGTCTTCCGTCCGTTGATCAGTATCACCTTTATGCTGGCGCTGTGGACATTTATCACCGCCTGCCAAAAAGAAATAGATAGCCCAGCACCGGGTACACAAGTTAAAACGATACTTTTCGTCGGCAATAGTTTAACGTATACAAATGATCTTCCCGCAATGGTGGTTACGCAAGCCAGGGCAAAAGGTATTGAAGTGACAACGGAGACACTTGCATTACCAGCGTATGCCCTGGAAGATCATTGGAACGACGGAAGGATGCAAACATTGATAGCTACAAAGAAATTCGATTTTGTCGTGGTACAACAGGGCCCTTCCTCCCAGGCAGATGGCCGTGCCATGCTGCTGGACTATGGTGCCCGCATCAAAACGATCTGCGATAGAGAGAATACAAAGCTGGCATTCTACATGGTATGGCCGGCGCATTCTAATCTTCATATGTTTGATGGAGTAATAAAGAATTATACCGATGCTGCTGCGGCTACTAATTCCCTTTTATGTCCTGTCGGCAAAGTTTGGAGAGAGCATTTTAATACAACCGGGGATTATTCTTATTATGGACCCGATCAGTTTCATCCTTCGGAGGCTGGCAGCAGGGTAGCTGCCAAAGTGATCGTCGATACACTGTTCAAATGAACGGATGAACTCATCGCTCCCTCGCATAAACAATAATGAAACCGGTAAAGCCGGGAATAATTCCCTTGCCGGTCATCACATTGCCAATAAGCATACGGAAAGAGAATATCTCCATTTACAGTGCCATTTGCTTCGTACAGGTTACACATACACTAGTACCGATGCTGTTCCGGGAAATCATTAGTGGTGTAATTTCTTTTGTGCACCCAGGAAAGTGACTGCATCTTTATGAATAGGTAGCTAATCAGGTTTGTGGTTGAATAAAAAGGCCATGGCTATAGAAACTCAGAATTTCAGGTGTCCAGTGTCCGGTTGAATGATAGTTTTTATAGACCCTGGTCTTTTTAATTCCGCGTTAGGAAAGTGACAGCAAAACAGACCTTTGCAACCAGAGCGATCTTCCTGTTTGCCCATTTTTTACAATCCGAACAATTATTTTAAAGATCAGTATGAGAAATTCCTGGCTTCGTTGGTTGGGAAAATTACCCGGTGTTATTTTTCTATCTGCATTAATAACCAGCCCCGCCAGCGATAGCTATGGCCAAAATAGAATTACAGTAAGCGCAGAGCCGGTAAAGGAAATAGCTATACTGAAAGAAATACTGTCGATCCCTAACGATGCGCAATACCCGGAGTATATCGATCAGAATATCAGCTGGCTAAAACAGGCTTTTGAAAAGCGTGGTTTTTTCATAACAGTGTTACCTTCTCCTGCACGACCCTTCCTGTTTGCGGAGAGAATAGTGGATAAAAGCAAGCCGGTTGTTCTGTTCTATATGCATTTTGATGGCCAGCCCGTCGACGCAAAGGAATGGCAACAGGAAGATCCTTTCAAACCCGTTTTAAAGGAAAGACAAGGTGAAGGCTGGCGCATTATCGAGTGGGGACGTGTCAGTAATGAATATGATCCAGAATGGAGGGTATTTGCACGATCATCAGCGGATGACAAAGGTCCTATAGCCATGTTCCTCGCGGCCATTGACCGCCTGGCAACCCGAAAAGAGTATCCTGCGTATAATATTAAGCTGATCCTCGATAGTGAAGAGGAAAAAGGATCACCGAACCTTCCGGCCATGATAAAGAAACATTCGGATCTCTTGAAAGCAGACCGCCTGGTCATATTGGATGGTCCGAGGCATAGTTCCAATGAACCCACGCTGATCTTTGGATGCCGGGGAGTAGCACAACTTGACCTTGAAGTTTTTGGCCCCCGGAATGATCTGCATAGCGGGCACTACGGCAGTTATGCGCCCAATCCCGCGTTCGGATTGTCTGTGTTACTCGCCTCTATGAAAAACGATAAGGGGGATGTACTTGTGCCTGGATTTTACAAAGGAATCCACTTGTCCAAAGAGATGAAGAAGGAATTACTAAAAGTGCCCGATAACAAAGAGCATATCAACCAACAGATCGGGATTGCAAAGGAGCTGAACGGCTCATTGAGTTACCAGGAAAGTTTACAAGCACCTTCCTTGAATATATTAAACCTCTCTTCCGGGAAGCCGGAAATAGGCACACGGAATATTGTCCCTGCTTCCGCGGGTGCCCAACTGGATATAAGGCTGGTCCCCGAAAACGATCCGGTTCATCTTGAATCCGTACTGAAAAGATTTATTACCAGCAAAGGATTCTATATTATTCCAAACCGCCAGCCTACCGAAGCCGAGCGGCTCAGTCATGCTAAGATCATATCCTTTCGTTTTGATATCTCCTCACTTGCATTTGTAACCGAGCCCGTCAGCCCTATAGGCGACTGGTTGTCGGGATGCGTGGAAAAAGTTTTTGGTAGGAGCCCGGTAAAGATAAGGATGGCGGGAGGTACGGTACCCATTGCTCCCTTTATCCAAGAACTGGGTATCCCGGCTGTTCTTGTTCCAACGGTCAACCCGGATAATAATCAGCATGCAGCAAATGAAAATCTCCGGTTAGGAAACTATTTTGAAGGCATCTCCCTGCTTTGTAAATTATTGACCATTTCCTTTTAGCCTGCACCTGCCGGTACTGGTTGTTGGTACACGCGAACAGGTAGTTCGGCGAATATTAACCTTGGTTAACCTTGGGTTGATATATTTTCCACCTGAAATTATTAAAATATGAAAAAAATAGTATCCAGCTTATTTGTCCTGCTATGTGCGGTATCAATAAATCCAACGCGGGGGCAATCGCTTGCTTCAGGTACGGTCACTTATGAATCCGAGAGTCTGTCAAAGATGAATATGGGGGGACAGCAATTGGAGCAGAAAATGAATTTAAGTTTAACCCTGGATTTTTCGGGGAATTATTGCCGGGTAAACGCTTTACTCGGTGGGGGCTCGCAAGAAGTAGAAAGTGGAGGGATTAAACTTAACGGGATACCACCACAAAAGAAATATTATGTTCCTGGTGATAAAGCATTTTACCAGTTTACACTGGCAAAAGGAAAGAGTTATGCTATTCGTTCGGAACCCAAAAACATCACAGATCTGACAATGACCGGTAAAAAGGATATCATACTTGGGCATACCTGTCATGAATTTACTTACAAATCAAACGGGGAGCTGATTACAGGTTGGTATACTCCCGACCTGCCCGATATTGTAGCCCCACACGAAGTGACGGGTGTACCCGGTGGAATTCTTAAGATCGAGTCAAAGAACTATAACGCGATGGCCACTTCCATTAAAGCGGGTAGCGCTGCCAGTGAAGCCGATCTGAAGTTGCCGGCAAATGCCGTAAAAATATCGTCTGTTGATTTTGCAAAAGAGATGACAGGCAATAGATAAAATAAGTAAACAATGAAGTATCTATTGACCATAGTGATCGCGGTCCTATTCATCACTTCGCCACTTGACGCTCAACAAAAAGAGATCCGGGTAAAAGGTAAAATACAGCTTGCCGATAAACCACTGTTTGGCGGCAACGGTGAAATTGTAGTAGTGCAGGGGGGTGCCTGGGACGATACACTTACCATCCTTCCTATCGATTCAGGTGGGGATTTTAGTTTTTCTTTACCCGGTGCGATGGTTGGGTTCCAGGTTTTCTTTAATAAAACTGGTTACTGCTCACAGCATATCCCTGTTTATCCTGAACTCGGCGATTATGAATTCACTATAACGTTAAACCCGGGAAATATCCCCAGCCCTGATGCTAATAATAAAGTGGTTTGGACGGGGAAAAACGGGGAGATACAGGAAGCAGCATATAATGCAAGAAATAATATCTCCCGTTTCCCGGTGAAATTGGTCGAGTATTTCACGGCCAGGGCAAAAGTTGACAGCCATACACTTGCCACCGATCCGCTTTATGTGAATGGATTTGACATAACGACCGAACTCTCCCGCATTGAAGAACAAATAAAGAAGACGACAAATGCCGGAATGATAAAAGTATTGCTCATGGAGTATGTAGGCATAGATGCTGTGCGACAAAAGGTCATAAGAAAAAAAAGACCGGATGGTTCTCAATCGACCTTCCAGGTCTTTAATGGCAAAGGCAAGATCGCCTTGTTGGAAGAAACCACCAGGCAGGTTTCTCCCGGTTCGGCATTTTGGGGATTTGAATACAACGCAATAAGATGGCTCCTGCGCCAGGTACCGCTTACGGAGAAGATACTACAATATTCGGAGCGGGTGATCGCAGAGCAGGCCACGCCAGTTATTGGCGCTTCGGCACTATATGGTCTTGCTCAACGTTTCCAGGAAGAAAAAAAGACAGAGGATTTTGTAATAGCCCTTACAAGGCTGGTCAATGACTATCCCGGTACAGATCCGGCCAACAGGGCTAAAACTGAATTTTCGAAATTTTCTAACCTGGCTATTGGAAAAAATGTCCCTGATTTTGCTGTTGCATCGGTCGATAAACCCGGGGAGATCGTCAGTTCTTCCAGTATGAAAGGGAAAACATACCTGATTGAATTTTGGACGATCGGGTGCAAGGGCTGTATCATGGCCATGCCTGCACTGGAAGAGGTCTACCGGAAATATCGCGGGAAGGATTTTGAGATTTTAAGTATATACCTCAATAAGAACCTGGATATACTGAAACAATTCAGGAAGAAAAACCATGAAATGCCATGGCTCAATGCATTTGAACCGCTGGGATTTAAAAGTGACCTGACCCGGAATTTTGAAGTATCCTGGATACCGCGGTCGGTGCTGGTTGGGCCGGATGGGAAAATATTGGCAGTTGATATCCTGTCCGGAGATCTTATGGAAAAACTCCCGGGATTCTTAAACAACTAATTGTAGTTGGAGATCATGTCGTCTTGCGTTTTTTTTTGTTTCCAATTAAAACTCAGGTTCGGTGCATTACCGCTCATACTATTAACTCCATTTAGATAAATACCTTTTCCTGCAAATGAAAAACATTCTTCAGCTCATGAACGACCTGCAATAGCTGTAAAGGGCCTGGTAAGCGGTTTTCGACCCTGTAATAACTCCGTTCTAATTGGGTCATTATTTTAATCTTTAATAAAGGATGAAAGATCTATACAGAATGCCATGGAAAGGGGGCTCAAAAAAATCCTGGTAACATTTTAAAACAAATCAAAGATGAAAGAGATTAAGCAACCGTGCATAAGCAACGTAACACTATTTTGTTTTTTGGCTTTTTTCAAAAATAAATTTACATCTACCTGCATCCGGGTGATGCTTATTCTTATTTTTTTTAGCGGTACACCCGTTTTTTCGCAAAAATTTTCACTTCAACCAGGAATAGGATTAGGAAGCTCATTAGCAAAAAGTAAAAACGGAGGTTCGAATGGAAGAATTATGATCAACCTTAGTTCGTACTACAACCTGAATAAACGGATTTCATTGGGGTTGGAGAGTGCTATTGCCGGCAGTTTTATTAATTCAGTAGGAGGCAATAGCGATCGCGACGAATTTGATCCTGCAACCAACACGATCTCTAAAGATGTGTCTAACATGAAATCTACTACTGTCCTGGCCAAAGTAAAGTATTATTTTACTAGTAAGGAGAAAGGTATGCGGCCATTTGCGGAGTTTGGACTTGGGGCCAGTACTTACTATGAAAATGTGTTTAATATTCCTGGCTTTGCCGACAAAAAAATTGAACAAACCCGCCTGGTTTATCAGCCAGAAATTGGCTTTTCTCTTGGTCATTTTCACGTATCCGCCCGTTACCTGGCAGGAGGGAGAACACCGCAGTTTACAGGCGTAGATGATAGCGGAACGAATGTGAAGTATGAAAGTATACGTATATCTCCACTTTATATACATGCCAGTTGGAGGTTTGACCTCTGATTATGATTTCTCGGGGTACTTATCTTCCGTACACTAGGATGACATAAACTCATTTTGAAACTTAGCCGTTCAAATAAAGACATTTGAACCACATATTCCGAAACTTCGGGAACAATAGAAACATAGGCAAACACATAGGTCTCTATGTGAAATCTATGTGCCTATGCTCCTACTGTGGTTCAACTAATTTCAAACCAGGACAATACCCAAGGTTCATACGTAATTTAGTATTTTGATTTCCCTTTAGGGGTCATTTCAAATCCTATTTTATTTTTATCGGCGACTTCTGTATTTATTTTAACCGGCTTTTTATCTAGAATGGCTCTTACAAAATCAAGACTTGCCTGAATTTGAAACAAATGATTCAAATACGGAGTTTTCAATTCGACCGAATCCGGATAGTTCTTGATTTCCACATACTTGGAGATGGCGCCCTGTGAAGTGAAGTCTTCATGATCCATACCCGGGACCTTCAAATAATACCTGTCGCAGTTTGTCAATGAATCGATTATCCTGAATGTGGCCGTCTCGCGGGCCACGAGGAATAAAGGCTTGTCCATATTCTTTATCCGGGGATAGATCCTTTGTTTTAGTTTGTTAAATCCTTCATGTGAGTATGTTTTTTCGTAATCCGCCGTAGTATCAAATATCAGGAATGCCACAAAGGGAGTAGAGGATACGGAAGCATAAGCCAACATTGCCTGGGCACCATAGCTATGACCCATTCCCACCAATTTTGACATATTTGCGTTAGAAATTTCCCGGCTGATAAAGTTAACGAGGAAGTCTATTTCAGTAAAGCTGATATCCAGGTCCCATCCCGTGTTTAGGTAGGAGCAATCATTGGATTGATACGCAGAGTTCACCACGATAAAACCATGCGAAGCAAAAAATTCGCAGAGAAGAAATGCATCATCCGGGGTGCCGCCCAATCCCTGGTGGTATATAATGACCGGGAACTTGCCTTTTGCTATAGGTCTGCCGATAAGTGAACGGGTGATAAGGTTGAGATAGTTCCGGAAACCTGATTTCGTTTTCTCCGTCCACTCCGCCACGGGGGCTTTATATTTTTCGTTGTTCCTGTAACCATAGGTATACAACATGGCTGTCTTGTAATGACTTGCAGTTAAGGCTGAATCAAAACTACGATATGCTTGTTTGCCACTTTTATACGTTAATAGATCTCTTAGCGAGAGTCGTTGACCGGTTTTTTCTGTTGTAGGATACCACACATTCGCGATCACCGGCCGTGAAAGGGTTTGGGTAACAGTGCTGCAACTGTCCACAAATGTTCTTGTGGGATTGCTGGTGTAATGTCTTTTGAATGCCGATTGGTATTTCCCCGATGGTAAACTGCCCCAATGGTCTTTGCCCGTTTGACTGAACCCAGGTAAAGTGATTGAAAGAGTTATCAGCAGCATTATTGCCCTGCCCAGGTCAATAATATTGAGCATTGCAGGAGCTCGGAGCCGGATCATTTATTTTATTGTTTAAAGGTTTCCATTACTTTATCAAAACTGACCCAATAGACATCACCGAATCCGTTTTGCGGCGCTTTCAGTGATCTTGCCAGTTCTTCTGCATTGACGGCAGCGGAGATGTATGAATTCCTCAGGTTATGCCGCTCACTGGTAAAGAACAAAGTTTTTTTATCAAAGCTTACAAAAGGACAATAATCCAGTTTGTTGGAATTGAGGAAAGAAAGATTTTTCGCAGGCAGCCATTTGCCCGAAGCGTCTTTTATACTCATATATAGATCACCCCGGCCCATATCGTCTTTTCTGCCATAGGATGTGAAGATGATAAAATCCTCGGCGGGAGAAACAAAAGCATTGAACTCATACGTTTTCGAGTTGATAGCCGTATCCAGTGACACGGCTTCGCTAAATTTTCCATTTTCCCATTTTGAAAACCAGATATCTTCTTTCCCCACGGAATGTTTATAGGCCGCAGTAAAGTAAAGATTGCCGCTCTTTGTTATAGAAGGATAATATTCATCCGCGGATGTATTCACCGGCATGCCGAGGTTCTGCGGCTCACCCCATCCATTGTTTTTCCTTTCAACGAACCAGATATCAAAATCTTTTACGGTAGTGCCGCTCAGTGGCCGGTTGGAAGAAAAGAACAGTTTATTGCCGTCTGTAGAAAAAGCAGGTTCGATATCGCTGAATTTCCCGGCGAAAGGAGCTATTTCCGGTTTGGACCAGTTGCCCGACTTGTTTTTCTTCATGCAAAGTATTGTTTGAAAAACACCCTCGGGTGATTGAAGTGTGTAAAATATTTCTGTTCTGTCCGGTGAAAGAGCAAGATCTCTTTCGCTTAGACCGGTGCTAACGATGCCTTGCACAAAGAGCGCCGGCGAAGATGGGGATTTTTCGAGTTGAATTTTCTGTTGTGCTGAAGCAGTTTGCGTAAATAAGATCGCGAAGAACAAAGTCGTTTTTATAAACATAGTATAGGTATTTAAAGGAAGATAAAATTACCGGCGTTTATCCGGGGTGGAAGAAATAGTCAACCAAAGCATCTTATTGACTGACAGAAAGCAGACTGTATTGTTACCGGTTACTCTTACCCTTTATCCTGTTGTCTGTAGACAGGATTGTAGGATTGCAAGGGGAAAGGATACAACACTCCTCAGTGATTTAACCAGTCCTTTAATAGACGGGTTTGCTGGCGGCTGACGATGATCTTTTCCGATTCCAGTAAGTTAGATTTCACGGCTACCTGTCCCTTGCTATGATTATCCAGCGACAACACGGCGTCCTTGGAGATGAGGTATTTCCGGTTCATCCGGAAAAAATTACCGGGGTTAAGGATCATTTCAAGTTCACTTAGCGTTTCATCGGTTACATATTTCCGGTTATCCCTGGTAACAAGGCAGACCAGGCCGCCGTCGCAAATAAAATGATTAATCTCCTCCGTTTTTACGGGAATCAGTTTTTGCCCGTGTTTCACCAGGAATTGGGATTTGAACGATCTGACGTTTAACATAGTATCCGCAGATCCATATCGTAGTAATTTATTCACGTTTGAAAACATCTCTCTTTTTTTCTCCAGGTTCATAAAAGCACTTTCTATCATCTCCCGGCGGATAGGCTTAAGGAGATAAGCAATTCCATTGTTGTCGAAGGCATCGGTGATATATTGCTGGTGGCCGGTTGTGAATACCACCGGGGAATTTACTTTTACCTGCCGGAAAATGTCAAAAGCGATGCCGTCAGAAAGCTCAATATCCATGAAGATAAGATCGGGTGATTCAGACGAAAGTAATTGAACGGACTCGCGTATATTCGATAGTACAGGGAAGAAATCACAATCTTTCCGGACTTCAATAAGGAGGTTTGAGAGTTCCTGGGCCGGAAGTGGTTCGTTTTCGATGATCAGTATTTTCATATCTGTACTTTTTCCAATAAGGGAAGTATAACGGTAAAGCGGTCTTGCGTTTGGTTAATGGATATCGTTTCGCCGGTTAAAAGAGAATACCTCCCTTTTATATTTTCCAGCCCGATCCCCGTTCGGGATGAAACATCCAGGTCTATTTTTTTTGTTGTATTACTGGACACTTCCAGTTTGTTAGGGGGCAGGCTGGCGAAAGAAATGGTTAATGGCTGCTCTGGCGAGATATTATTATGTTTGACAGCATTCTCCACCAGCAATTGTAACAGGCATGGCGGTACCTGCTTTTTTTTATCGGCTTCGTCAACACGATTTACCAGGATAATGCACCGGGGATAGCGGATCCCGAGAAGTTTATAGTACGTATTGATAAACTGTAGTTCGGCATCCAATGTTATAGTAGGTTGGTCAGGCGCAGTGAGTACATGGCGCAGGCAATCTGCCATGTTATACACTATTTCAGAGGCTTTTGCGGGACTTTCAGCGATCGTTGTGTTTAGCCCGCTCAGGCAGTTAAAAAGAAAGTGGGGACTGAGATGATCCTGCAACGCTTTATATTGAACCATCATATTTTCATACCGTAGTTTTTCTTCTCTCATGACCGACTTCCGGAACTGAATAAGATAATCTGAAAAGCATTGATTGAACAGGTAAGCAAGTTGAATCAGGAAAAGGATGATCGTAAACAGGATCGCTGTACGAAAATCACTGCCCCGTTTCAGCTCCCTGGCAAAAAGTAAAAGATAGCTGGAAACACAAATAACAGGAGTGTATAAGAATGATAACACTAATTCTGCCGCGATCTGCCGGCCGATATTTTCATTGAATATCCGTGCCACGCCGAATCGTCGATGAATGAAGTATTGCAGCTTCACCAGGATATAAAGGGAGGCCGCAAAAAAGATGAATTCCTTCGCGTGAGTGGAAAACGATAGTATTTTATAAGGCAGGCCACGCAATAGATTGATAAAGGGATAAATGAAAGCAGTAATAAGAAGTACTGTAAAAGCACTCTGTGAACGGGAGTGTGATTGGAGAGTTTTTAGCATGAGTTTGTAATCCACTCTTTATTGAAAACAGGACTGGTTTTTCTACGTGGAAAGTTCCTTAGCCAGTACAAACATATCCCAACATAACAATGAAAGTAACAGGCTGACTGGCTGTATTGGACCCTCGCTGCGTTTATGGGGCAGAAAGCCAGTTTGATAGGGACAAAACTGCTGTCAGTGGATTTTTATTCAAAAAAAAATTCAGGCTAAATTGTCACAATCACCCCCTTAGTATCGCAGCTGGAATATTTAAAGGGAAAAAATGCATGTTCAAACTCCTATAGCGTCAACTGAAGGGAGTATCTGGCCGAAACGGCCATTGTGATCGCTTACAGTCTTGACAATCACATGTGATGCTTACTATCTTGTTCCCGGAAACCAACTTATTAAAATCCAATCTATATGAAAAAGCCACTTGCATTTGTAATCCTGTCCTGTCTTTGTTTTATATCAAGCTTATCGCTGGCACAGCCTGCCGGATACAGCTATGTTAAAGAGATCATCATCCACGAGAGCCAGATACCCGATGGTGCGGCCTTAAGTAATTTTCCTCTTTTGTATAAGGTGACAGACCCTGATATGCGAACAGTTGCCAATGGAGGACATGTACAGGATAATAGCGGACATGACATCATTTTTTACCTGAACGCATGCGATACAAAACTAGATCACCAGTTGGAATCGTACAATCCTGTGACAGGCGAGTTGACCGCCTGGGTCAGGATACCGTCTTTGTCTTCCACTTCTAACACCCGTATCTATACTTATTACGGGAATAATACCGTCGCTGCTTCTACCTCCACCAATGCCGTTTGGGATAACACCTATTCGGCTGTCTGGCATTTGAATGATAATCCTGCCGGTACCGCACCGCAGGTGGCTTATGTTACATCCCATGGGCGACATGGAACCACGTATGGATCAATGAGTGCAGCACGTCTCGTTGCCGGGAAGATAGAGGGGGCATATAACTTCGATGAGGTAAACGATCATGTGCGGATACCTGATTTTTTATACGGCCAGGAACTGACCGTTTCTTTTTGGTTCAATCTAAGTGAAGTAAATGGCGGTTCGTATCAATACATGTTCAGCCACGGACCATGGTCTACACCCAATTCATTGAATGTTTATATCGGGGAAGACAATATTACCATACCAAGTGAAATTCAGAATTTGCAAATGCTAAAGACGGTTTTCAGGGATAGTAATGATGCTAATAATTTTGATACACTGGATGTGGGAAATACCTGGGTAGATGGCAACTGGCATTATTATACCATGCGGATACAGAATACCGGGGGAGCTTCCACATATATAGATGGCATCCTGCGAAGGCAATATACTGTTTGGGGTGCTAACACATTCGACCCTGTTACTGATATTTATCTTGGTGGAAGGGAGGATCTCAATTCCGCAAGATTTTTTGGAGGTTCATTAGATGAGGTAAGAATAAGTACTGCCTGGAGAAGTGCAAACTGGATCCGGGCTGAGTTCAATAACCAGAACTCCCCGGCATCTTTTTTTACTGCGGGTCTTGAAGGCCCCTACCTGAGTTTTTGCCTGCCACTCCCTTTAAGTATGATCGGGTTCTCAGCAGCCCGATCCGGGCCTCATGTACAACTTGATTGGGAAACCGATAACCAGGCAGACCCCGCGACATTCTTTATTGAGCGAGCGGCTGATGGAGCTAATTGGCAATGTATCGGCACTTTGCTGAGTGCCTATACCTTCATTGATTCGTTTCCGCTTGCACAGTCATCCTTTTACAGGGTCAGGTATACACAAGGGAATACCATGTATTTATCAGTAATAAAAAAAGTGGAAATGCCGAAGAACGCGGAGGGCTATACTCTATACCCGAATCCGTCATTCAACGGCCAGTTTTGGCTGGATTTCGAAAGCCATGAGTCGCCCCAACAGGTAGTGTTGCTGAATACAATGGGCGTTGAATTGCAGCGGATGTCCATAAAAAAAGGAGGCGATCGTATTGTCAGGTTTAATGCCGGGGGCCAGGCGAAGGGGCTATATTTTTTGCGAGTTGATTTTGCGGACAGGAGTGAGATAAAAAAGATATTGATCCAATAACGACATGTCGCGGGAATCTTATTTCCACAAACACCAAAAATCAGTACTATGAAACAGCGGTTTATTCCCGGTCTAAGGGCTGTTATAAGCAGGAAGAATTTATT
>JANOHQ010000246.1:0-30491 GCA_031406595.1 Chitinophagaceae bacterium | reverse complement strand
CATCGGTAGCCCCTTCATCAGCACATGCGCTGCATATGCCTTCACATATTTTTACCCGGCTTGGACTCTGGGACGAATCCATCAGCTCCAACCTGGTATCGGTGTCGTCTGCGAAATGCTACGCGGAATCTGCCGGTCTGAAAGGACATTGGGATGAAGAAATGCACGGGCTGGACTATCTCGTGTATGCCTATCTTCAAAAAGGAGATAATAAAAAGGCTCAACAGCAATGGGACTATTTAAAAATGGTGCAGGATGTGGAGCCATTCAATTTTAAAGTGGCCTATGCTTTTGCAGCGATCCCTGCCCGCTTTGCCCTTGAAAATAAAAACTGGGCAGCAGCGGCAACGCTTAAAGTTCACAAAGAAAATATTCCCTGGGAAAAATATCCATGGCAGGAAGCCATCGTCCATTTTGCACGACTGCTGGGCGCTGTACATACCAACCAGCCGGCTATGGCATCCACCGAATTAAACGAGCTAAAACGGATCCATGCGGCGCTATTACAACAAAAAGATGCCTATAAAGCGCAACAGGTAGAAATACAATTAAAAACAGGTGAAGCGTGGATCAGCCTGAAAGCCGGAAATAAAGAAGAAGCACTGCGTCTCATGAAATTTGCAGCCGGTCTTGAAGACAAAACCGAGAAAGCAGCAGTAACCCCGGGCGAAGTGCTGCCTGCCAAAGAATTACTGGGTGATATGCTGATGGCTATGGACAAACCGGCCGAGGCACTATTGGTATATGAAGAAAATTTAAAAAAGCATCCTAACCGTTTTAACGGTTTATACGGTGCAGGATTGGCAGCATTCAAATCCATGAACCTGGAAAAAGGCGAAAAATATTTTACACAGTTATTAGCGATTGCCAATTCACCATCCGGGAAAAGATCCGAATTACAATCCGCGAAGGGTTACCTGGGGAAGCTCGGCCATAATTGATCATGTTTCCAGTGCATCAATGATCGCTCCGGCCTGGCCGGGGCCGAACCATTTGATCTCACTATCCTTACGGAACCAGGTCATTTGACGCTTGGCATATTGCCTGGTATTCGTTTTGATCTGTTCAACAGCTTTTTCTAAAGAAACATGCCCGTCCAGGTGATCAAACAATTCAGCATAACCCACCGTTTGCAATGCATTCAGGCTCTTGAATGAAACGAGGCTTTTCACTTCCTGCAATAAACCAGCTTGCATCATCTGGTCAACCCGGTGATGGATATGCTGGTTCAATTCTTCGCGGGGCAACTCCAGCCCGATCTTTATACAGGTAAACCCCCTTTTTGCTTTTTCTTTCCTGCGAAAGGAAAGAATGGATTGGCCTGTGCTTTCCACCACTTCCAGTGCCCGCATCATCCTTTGCGGATTCTGCATCTCTCCCTCTTTGCTGAACAGCGGATCTTTTTCCTCCAATTGCTCCCGCAACCAACCGATCCCCCCTTCCTCATAAGATTGAATAATGCCGTCCCTTATCGCGGGATCTGCCGCGGGGATTGTGTCCAGCCCTTCGCAAATTGCTTTGACATAAAGACCTGTCCCACCCACCATGACAATGGTATCCTGCTGCTGAAATAATTCACTGGCTTTTTGCAATGCATAGGATTCGAAAGTACCGGCATTCACTTCTTCGTGGATAGAATGAGAAGCAATAAAGTGATGCTTTACTTCATTCAGCTCTGCTTCGGATGGTCTTGCCACACCGATCTTCAGTTCTTTGAAACATTGACGGCTATCGGCCGAAATGATCTCTGTTTGAAAATGTTTGGCGAGACTGATAGCTATACTCGTTTTTCCCACAGCCGTAGGGCCGCAAACAATTATAACGTTCTTTTTTTGGGGAGGATTCATTAGAATAGACAATAGGCAATGGGCAAAAAGGTCGGTTCAAAAATACGCAGCATTGCCAATTGTCTGTTGCATATTGCTAATTGATCAAACTTCCTCTTCGGCATCAGCCGGGCTACCGTCATCCGCATCTGCTATACCGATATCTTCTCCTTCCTCATTTTTTTCACTAAAGCCTTCTCCCGTTACCTGTGTCAGGTCATATTTTTCTTCAATGTCGGCAAATTTCGGTCCGAGTAACCCTTTTGTCCCATATTGGCTGGGTGCGATACCTTCTACTCTTGCCACCGAAGGGTAACTGGTCTTTGGATTCTCTTCCTTGGAAACATTGATCAGCTCGAGCAGGAAGCCCCAGTTCTTATTGAAATCGTATTGGTAAATGAACCGCTGGTTCGGATCCCTGATCTCGGAACCGATCGTGGTCTCTTCCATCAGCAGCGGGGGGGCTTTGTACTCTTTGTCGTATTTCTCCAGTGAGATCTCACGGCCTCTCAGCCAATGATCATTGCTGCGGTAGAAAGTGGCTTTGTGCTTATTGTCAAATTCATACGCCCGCAGGATCGTTTCATGCAGGTCACGGAAAGTCTGCGTATGCCGTATCACTACATCACGATACACACTTTCATCTTCCTCTAAATACACCCGGAATTTTAAAATTGCCATGCCACAAATTTAAGGTTTCTTTCTTTCCAAACCCATCTCCTTTGCCCTGCTGGTAATGAATGCCAAAGCCTGTTCCCGGTCATTCGGGATAACCCCATCCAGTATCGCATCTTTTAAGGCGTCTTTCAGTATCCCTACGGGTTTTGAAGGCGGCAAACCGAATAATTCCATGATCGCTTCCCCATCGACAGGTGGCTGCCAGTTGCGGATATGATCGCTTTCTTCCACTTCCCTACAGCGCTGGCGTACCAGCTGGAAATTCTCCAGGTAGCGTTTTACTTTTTGTCTATTCCTGGAGGTGATATCCGCTTCGCACAACATCATCAGCGAGTCAAAATCTTCTCCCGCGTCAAACAGTAAACGGCGTATAGCCGAGTCCGTGATATTCTCTTTTGTCAAACTGATCGGGCGAAGATGGAGTTCCACCAGTTTTTTTACCAAACGCATTTTTTCATTCTGCGGTAATTTCAGTTTCGTAAAGATCTTTGGCACCATTCTGCCGCCCACTGCTTCATGACCATGAAAGGTCCAGCCATGTCCTTCTTCAAATCGTTTGGTAACTGGTTTTGCAATATCATGCAAAATGGCTGCCCATCGCAACCACAGATCGTCCGTATGGGCGCAGAGGTTGTCCAATACCTGCAGGGTGTGATAAAAATTATCCTTATGCCCATGCCCATCTTTGTGTTCCGCGCCAGCCAGTTCCACCATTGGCGGAAAGATCAACTGGAGCAACCCGCTTTTATACAGGAGATCAAAACCGGTCGAAGGCTTGTCTGTCGCAATGATCTTATTCAATTCATCCGTGATTCTTTCCTGCGAAATGATCCGTATCCTCGGTGCCGTTTCTTTTAATCCTTCCCAGGTTGCAGTATCGATGGTAAAACCGAGTTGCGTAGCAAAACGGATAGCCCGCATCATCCGCAACGGATCGTCGCTGAATGTTTGTGAAGGTTCCAGCGGCGTCCGGATAATCTTATCCTCCAAATCTTTTATGCCGTTGAAGGGATCCAACAGCTTACCGTAGTCATTCTTATTCAAACTGATCGCCAGGGCATTGATCGTAAAATCGCGGCGATCCTGGTCATTGGTCAATGTGCCGGGTTCTACTTCCGGTTTGCGGGATTCGGAACGGTAACTTTCTTTCCGGGCACCAACGAATTCCACATCAAAGTCATCGCTGGTTTTAAAATGAGCAGTGCCAAAATTTTTAAAATAGTTGACGGCAGGTACAGGGTCAAAATGTTTGGCCACTTCTTTTGCCAGTTCGATACCGTCGCCCACGCAAACAATGTCTGCATCTTTGGTAGCGCGGCCCAGGATCTTATCGCGCACAAAACCGCCGACCAGGTATGTTTCCACACCCAGTGCAGCAGCGGCAGCAGCTATCTTTTCAAATAATAATAATTCCTTATTGGTACAATTGATCTCCATAAAACCTGGCAAAGATAGTTTAACGATTGAAAGTGGAAGATCAGGGGCGAAGAATGGTGACAGTACCATTCTTCCATTTGATCACAGAAGAAGGTAAAGCGGCGGCGGTATCTTCCTGGCGATAGTTAACGATATAATCCACACCGTTCCGGATCCCTGTTCCAATACCGGCAAATAATTGGGCAACAGGCTCACCTGAAATATTAGCGGAGGTAGAAACAAGGGGTTTGCGAAAACGCTTCAGCAGGTGCCGGCAAAATACATCTTTGCAGATACGAATCGCAATGCTGCCATCCGTCCCGATAAGGTTATCAGCCAAACCGATCGCTCCTTCATAGATCACCGTAGTGGGCTTGCTGGTTTTTTCCAGGTAATCAAAGACCTGCAGGTCGGGTGCAGCTACATACTGCAACACATCCCGTTCATCTGCAACCAGGACGATCATGGCTTTTTTTCCCGGTCGTTTTTTCAACTGGTAAATTCTCTCCACGGCCACGGTATTGGTGGCATCACAGCCGATACCCCAGATCGTATCTGTGGGATACAGGATCAGACCCCCGTGTTCCAGGACCCGTAAACATTGTTCGATATCATTTTCAAAATTTACCATATACTTTTATAAACATTCATCACCGCTTCCGCATGTTTTTGAGGTGTAAAATTTTGTGCATGTGTCCAGCCTCTTTCAATCATGGAAGCTGCCAATTGCTTATCGGAATAAATTTTTCCCATTCCTTCTGCAATATCTTCTGCACTGGCAGGGTCGACATAATATGCAGCATCTCCCCCGGCCTCCGGTAAGCAGGAAAGGTTCGATGTTATAACCGGTAACTTACTCCATAGCGCTTCAATTACAGGTATGCCAAAGCCTTCGAAGAAAGAAGGATAGATCATGGTGATAGCGGATTGGTAGATGGCAGGAAAATCGGCGGCCGAACGAAAGGATGGATCTTTTGCAGCTTCAGTTTCCGATAAAAAAATGATCCTGCTCTCTAAGCCATTCTGTTTTACAAAATCCTTTACCTGTTGTTTATATTTTCCACCCTCACCGATCACTACCAGCGGAACGGTGATCTCGTTGCGCAATAAAAAAATGGCTTTACAGGTATTCAACAAATTCTTTCTTTCGATGATAGACCCGACCGATAAAAAGAACTGTTCGGGCAACCCATATTTTTCTCTTACTCTTTTCTTCTCTTCTTCAGCTACTGTTCTTCCAAAAGCCGGGTTACAACTTTGGTAACACACACTGATCTTGTCCGCCGGTATTTGATAAAAGGCGATGATATCCTTTTTGGTTTGTTCACTGATCGCGATGATCCTGTCCGCATGTTTACAGGCATAGCGGAATTTTTTATTATAGATCTTTACATCAATAGCATTGTATTGCTCCGGGTAACGTTCATGGATCAGGTCGTGGATGGTAACAACGGACTTAACGCCTGTTTGCTGAATACCAAGTGGTACTTCGTGACTCAGGCCATGGTAGATACCGATCTTCAAATGCTGCAGGTCTTTTTTCACCCAACTGCTCCGCCATACTGATGAGAATGTCTTGTTTAGGAATCCCTGCGGCAGTACCTGGTGGATATGGGGTCCTTTTACTTCAAAAATGTTGGAAGGTTTCGGATTGAACAGGTAGTATTGGTGTTCGGGGTGATACAACGAAAGAGATTCCAATAAGGACCGGCTGTAATGCCCCAGCCCTGTCCCGTTGTGATAAGCCCTTTTTGCATCAAACCCGATATTCATAGGGCAAAAATAGTCATATAGGTCATATCAGTCATAAAGGTCAAATGGGTCAAATGGGACATATCGTTTATTTTCGTGGCAAATTTTTGTGATAATGAAAGAACTGATACTGGAAGCATGGACCAACCGTGAATTACTAAAGGATAAAAAATACAGTGATGCCGTACATGCGGTGATGGAAGAACTGGATAAAGGACGATTAAGAGTGGCTTCTCCCTCGGACCCTTCGGCCCTACGACAAGCTCAGGACGCTCAGGGCGGCTGGACGGTCAACGAATGGGTAAAACAGGCCATCCTCCTGTATTTCGGCATACAGCCGATGCAAACATGGGACCTGGCACCTTTTGAATTCTACGACAAGATGTTGCTTAAGAAGAATTATAAAGAACTCGGCGTGCGGGCTGTTCCGCATGCTGTCGCCCGTTACGGTGCCTACCTCGCCAGGAATGTAGTGCTGATGCCTTCTTATGTCAATATCGGCGCTTATGTAGATGAAGGAACCATGGTAGATACCTGGGCTACGGTCGGAAGTTGTGCCCAGATCGGGAAAGGCGTTCACCTGAGCGGTGGTGTGGGTATCGGTGGTGTACTGGAACCGTTGCAAGCCTCTCCAGTGATCATCGAAGATGGATGTTTTATCGGCAGCCGTTGTATCGTGGTAGAGGGTGTGATCGTGGAGAAGGAAGCTGTATTGGGTGCTAATGTTGTGCTAACCCAATCCACCAAAATAATTGATGTCAGCGGCACCGAACCCAAAGAGATGAAAGGACGTGTACCTGCCAGAAGCGTGGTGATACCGGGTTCTTATACCAAAAAATTCCCTGCGGGTGAATTCGGTGTTGGTTGTGCATTGATCATTGGACACCGTAAACCCAGCACCGATCTTAAAACAAGTTTGAATGATGCGTTGAGGGATTTTAATGTGAGTGTGTAAAGGTGAGTGGGGTTTGGCGAGTGGCTAGTGGGGAGAGGGAAATACCGGATCAGAGCCCTTTGAGATACAGAATGATTATATCGTTGAACCACAACTTTCTCATTCCTTATTTTTTATTCTTTATTTCTCATTTAACAAAAGCCCCGTTCCGCATTACGCAGAACAGGGCTTTCTTCATTTAAAAAACCATCTTTTATACCAAAGCGATTTAATCTGCTTTAGTGTAATACTAAAGCGATCTATCTGCTTTAGTATTATTCCTTCACGATCTTCATCGTGCTCTCTTTCTCTTTATTCATTACTTTGATCATGTACACACCTGCAGGCAGTGAAGCCACATCCAGTTGTGTAATGGGCTGGCTGCTGCTTTTCTGCATCACCATTTTACCATAGATATCAAAGACCCTGATATTTGACATTCCTTCGATACCTTTTACATTTACCGTATTGGTAACCGGGTTGGGGAATACACTGATCTTGTTATCAACGATCAGGTCTTCCTCTCTTGAAGCCGTACCCAGCTGCACTCTCAGCGTATAACAAACCGTAGCGCTATTGGCGCCGTTATAACCGTACACTCTCAGGTAATAAGTACCGGCTGTATAGGTCCTGGTGATCGTTTCGCTGCTGGTTCCGCCATTTTGGGAAATAGCCAACTGGGTAGTACCATTGCTGCTTAACAACTGGAGATCATAATCACCCGGCAATGTGGTCAACGTAACAGTTGCCGTACCGCCAGTAGTGATAACGAATTTATAGAAATCGATATCACCGGTCGGGCTGATCAGTCCTTTTACATCAGTATTGAACGGAACAGTAGCAGCGCCGCCGAATGTACCATTGGTAGATACATCATAAGTACTTGCGCAACCGGTAACTGGTGTTGCAGTCGCAGTAATTGTATAACAAGTAGCGCTATTGGCTCCATTGTATCCGAATACCCTGATATAATACGTACCAGCAGGCTGGCTATTCAGTGTAACGGTTTCGTTAGCTGATCCGCTTGTCCCCGAACCGATCGAGGTACCACCACTGTTGTAAATGGTCATATCGAAATCTACACCGGAAGGTCCGGCCAATGTAAATACATTATTGGTAGTACCGGTTGTAACGATCCTGAAATAATCGTTATCCGTAGTTGTCGTGATCGCAGCCGAATTAGCTACCCCTGTTGAAATAGTAGCGGCCGCGGCAATCGATTCATTTGGTTCGAATGCGGTACCACAACCCGGAGCTGCAGCAGTAGTGAACTGTGCCTGTGTATATGAGCTGCTGCCGCTGGAACAATTGGTCCTTACTCTCCAGTCGTATAATGTTGACGCAGCCAATCCAGTCAGGTTGACTGAAGTGGAGGTTGTTCCTGTCGCTGCATTCGTCCATGCACCGGATGCATTCGTTTTATAATCCACATCATAGCTTACTGCGCCGCTTGCTGCAGTCCAGCTAACTGTTGATGCAGAAGCAGTAACCCCTGAAGACAATAATCCTGTTGGTGTGTTACATGCTGCAGTGGGTATTGTTGTGAACTGTGATTGTGCATAAGAACTGCTGCCGCTTGCACAATTTGCTCTTACTCTCCAGTCATACAATGCTCCTGGAGCAAGACCGCTCAGATTTACTGAAGTTGAAGTTGTTCCGGTTGCAGCATTGGTCCATGTGCCGGAAGAATTCAGTTTATAATCTACATCATAAGAATTAGCACCGGCCACTGTAGCCCAGAGAACCGTAGCAGATGATGTGGTAATAGCTGTAGAAGACAGGAAATCCGGTGTACCACAGCTTGAACCGGCAGTAATAGTGAAGTTGGTATTAGAGATATCGAAGAAGATATTACCAACTGCTTCTACTTTTATTCTTGCAGTTGTTGTAGCTGTATTTGGAATAGTCACTGCCTGGCTACCGTCGTTCGGTGTATTGGCCAACAGCGTGCTGAATGTAGTACCACCGTTTGTTGAGATCAATATATTTACATTGGCACAACTAACCGGTGCCGCTGTTGTATTGTTCACCGACCATGTAATGTTCTGGGTTGAGTTACCCGCCCATGAAACAGCGGTGTTAGGTGCTGTTACGGCAAAAGGACCCGAAGTATTGCTCACCGTTACTACCACATCGTCAAACTGTGTTTGACCAACAGAAACCGGTGCGGTAGAGCTATAAGGAGCATTATCTCTTACAGTCAAACGGAAATTCAGGGTCCTTGAAACAGAACTTAATGCTTCTGTATTCGCTCCTGCATCACCTCCGGTTAATGGACCTGATACATTCTGACCCGCAAGGATCGTTGCCAGTTTGGGGAACAATCTTACAGGCGACGTAGTAGCGGGTAAAGATATCCAGTTCGGACCTGTTGCTTTAGTTGCACTGGCCACGCTGCTGGCACCTGTTTGTCCTGACCCCGCATTATCATTTTGCTCCCAGCAATAGGTGAGTACATCACCTGCGTTAGCATCGGTAGCAGAACCGGTCAATGCAAAAGGAGTGCTGATCGGGATAGTATAGTTAGCTCCCGCATTCACAGTGGGTGTTGCATTCGCCAGCGTAGTTGTAATGGGGCATGTTTTAGTAGCAAGATTGGCCTGTATCTGTTCGATCGAAGCCTGGTGGAATATATCGATGGAATGTGGCGCCAGGTCCTGGCCGGTAATACCTGCATAACCCATGATAGTATAACCAGAACCGGGTTCTTTATTTACACCAGTACCTTCATTGCTATGCGAGAACGTATGGTTACCACCTAATTGGTGACCCACTTCATGCGCTACATAGTCAATATCAAAATTATCTCCTTGCGGAATACCATCATTGGGTGAAGTGATACCCGCACCTTTGCCAAGAGAATTATTGTTAGCCGGGTTTACACAAACACAACCAATACAGCCGGCGTTTCCACCCCCACCTGAGGCGCCAAACATGTGACCAATATCATAATTCGCACTTCCTATTACAGAAGTTAAGGTTTGTTGCAATTGCAAATTCCACTGGCTTAAAGTAGTGGAGTACGGGTCTGAGGAAGGAATATAATATATAACAGATGTTGAGTTTGAAATAAGATTCAGGTGCAATGCAAGGTCTTTTTCATATACACCATTGCAACGGGTAAGAGTAGCATTGAATGCCGCTAATACCAATCCTACCTGGGCTGAACTGGTCGCACCAAAATAATTGGAATACTCGGCATTGCAGGATTGCGCCAGGCGCATGGTCTTTAGATCACCGCCTGATCTTGCTGTGATGCCTGAATTAGCAACCTGTGCATTCAGGCTGGTAGCTAATTGCTGGTCTTGTGTTGAACAGGTCCATGGCAAACTTCCTTTTGAACGGCTGGATCTGAACACGGCGTATACTTTATGATCCTGGGAATAAGGCTCCATGAATTCATTCGGCTTCTCCGTTCTGAAAACCATTGTTTGTATGCCCTGTGGAGAGTAACTTAATTTCAACGTGGCCGATGGATCGGTGATCCCTTTACCCGAGAAAGCCCTGATCTCGGGGAACCGGGCCTGCAGGGCGGGTTCAAAATTGGATGCTTCCACTACTTCGAACAGTTCGATCTGCCCGTCTGCATTGGGCAATGTGATCACGATCGAATGACGGGAAGCATTTCCTGCTACTTTAAATAAATCTTGTTTCAATGTCGCAAGATTCAAATTATATAATTTGAACTCTTTCGGGAAAGACAGCCTGGATACGGCTTTGTCGGTAGTGATACTGGCCGCGTCGGTATTCGGAGTCCAGTAATTTTTTTCTTGTGCCATCAAGGGATACATGATCGTAAATGAAAGCACGATTAGTACTAATTTCCTCATGTTGATTATGATTTTGTGTGTGTAAAAATTTCAGGCTTCCGAATATAACTGAATATTCCAAACACGCGTTAGTATTATTACTGAGAAAAAATGCAAATAAGAGTTTTTTCTACAACTTGCTGACAAGCGACTACGGGTTCGTGCTGCTATTTGCTGTTATCTGCGTTTTTGGTGGTGGGTGTCTGACGTCTCCCTGGAGCGTCTGACACCTACCACCCCATTTTCTTATCTTGCATCACTACCCATATGCGCAAAAAATATATCGTACTGTCACTGATCGTTGCTTCCTGCACCCTTTTCACTGTTGCCTGCAAAAAAAAATATAACAGTAGTCATCACGGTGAAAGCAAAAGCCATAAGCAAGGCACCCTGTGTATTACCTGTCATTCCCCGAATGCTTCGGCTAAAGAGGTATTCACCATTGGAGGTACAGTGTTTGATGAGGTCCGCCTGAACGCCCAGCCAAAAGCTATCATCAAATTATATACAAAACCGGGGGCAAAAGGTAAATTGGTTGCCACCCTGCGCACCGATGATCTTGGAAATTTTTACACGAACCAGGAGATTGATTTCTCGAGTGGACTTTATGCGACCTTATTGGGAACTCCGGGGGTTAAAGACGATACCAAGCATATGCCAAGGGCCATATTCATGGGTGACTGTAACCGATGCCATGGATTGAACACGGAGAGTTTGGGGATCAATTGATCATTGTGGCTTTGTTAGATGTATCCAAAACTATTATCCCTGCGTACCGTCAGGCAGGTATCATCTTTCATCAAATCCCTGCTTACTGATTGTCATATTAAATGCCTTCCAGGTTTCCTCCCCTACCGGGAACGACTGTTCTTTTGCCTTGTTCATCACAAAACCGCATTTCTCATAACACCTGATGCCGGCGATATTCCAGTCAAAAACATTTAGTTCGACCTCATGCACTCCGAGTTTATTAAATGAGTGGTCAGGAAGTTCCTGTATCACCTGCTGACCGATACCCTTGCCACGGGCGGAAGGATCACCGATGAGTAATTTATCGATCTTGCAGGTGCCGTCATTACCAGGAATTAATTCCGCATGACCGATCACTTTGTTTTGTTCTGTGTCGAGAATATTAAAAGAGATGCTTTTCGGGTCATTAAGATATTTTTCCAGTTGCTCCGTTGTTAAAGGGTAGGTCAGCACATTCCCGGCGATGGTCAGTAGTAGTTCTTTACTATCAATCCAGGAGATCAGGCGGTCGAAATCGTTTTTGGAGAAAGGTTCCAGTTTTATCATGCTATTAAAATACAAAAGCTTCAACAAATGTAGAAGCTTTTGTGACTGGAACTGGATTAGCTGCGCTGAGCCATAACAAGTGGTCTTACCCAAAGCCTTTGCCCCGCCTTCGGGGTGGCCGGTCATTTTTATCTCTTCGCTCCAGTAAGCAAGCTGGATTAACTGCGTTGATCCAATGAAGTTAGTCTTACCCAAATCCCCTGTCCTGCTATCGCAGCACGGGTCTTTTTATTTGCCTGCTTAGGCGAACAAGTTCGCCGCGCCGTCAAATAAAAAGACCCCGACACTTTGTGTCAGGGTCTTTGTGCCCAGAACTGGATTCGAACCAGCACATCCTTTCGAACGCTGCCACCTGAAGGCAGTGCGTCTACCAATTTCGCCATCTGGGCAGTTAGTTGCAGGCGGGCTGCAAATTTATTGTATTCGATCTAATCAGTAAAACATTTTTTGAACTCTTTACAATTATCACTTCCAGGCTGTATTTGGCATATCGAGCTGTCAACGAGATTTCCAAATCACGGAGGGATGAGTAGTGTCTCACCCGATCCTTCGACTATACTCAGGACTATCGGGTTCGAAATTATTTTGAACCACAGTAGGAGCATAGGCACATAGATTTCACATAGAGGCCTATGTGTTTGCCTATGTTCCTACTGTTCCCGAAGCCTCGGGATATGTGGTTCAGTAATCCTCATTAAAACAGCTAAACTTCAAAATGAGACACTACCGGGGGATGGTATGATTATAAAATGATCCAAACAATTCGATTGTAAACCCGAATGGGTGATACTATCACGTAATCCCTTGGGGATTTTAAATATACCCGTTATTCATTTCTATAATAATGCCAGCCTTCCAGGCTTTTTTCGATTACCCCCGGAAGAAACTATTGCCCTCTTAGCAGTTAAGTTCAAACGATCATCAAACTACAGCCCCTCAGATCGCTCCCATCCATTCTTCCCAGTACTTCAAAACTCCCTCCAGGATGGATCTTCCCGACATCATCGGTAGCAATAAATGAACAGGAGTAAATATTCGCCAGGTCAATAATATTGATGATCCCCGCACCCTGTTGTTTTACCACGAATGGATCTTCCTCGTCACGGATCAATAATTTCATCCAGGGCGGGCAGGAAAACACTCCTTCGCCTTTTGACCAGGCCTGTGATAATAATTCCGTCATCCCGTACTCAGAATGAATAGCATCCAGGCCAAACGCTTTTTGCAAAAGTCCATGGACTTCCTGCCGGATCATTTCTTCCCTCCTGCCTTTCATTCCACCGGTTTCCATGACCACGGTATGCTGAAGCTGTCGCGGGTATTGTTCGGCAAAATCAAGCAAGGCATAGGTTACGCCCAGCAACAATGTCTTTTGCTTTCT
The DNA here is from genome assembly GCA_031406595.1 of Chitinophagaceae bacterium. GTDB lineage: Bacteria > Bacteroidota > Bacteroidia > Chitinophagales > Chitinophagaceae > JJ008. The sequence goes on along the minus strand of JANOHQ010000246.1, from coordinate 17,399 downwards.
TTTTTCCAGTTCTCCCAGCAACACGGATAATTGTTCATACTCGTTCAGGTAAAAACCACTTTGCGGATGTTTACTTGAACGGATCAGTTTATCTGTCATATAGACCAATGAAGAATTACCCTTTTCCAGGTAAGAAGGCAATAAGCCGATGATACACCAGTCTTTGACCGGCCCGTAGCATAATTCAAAACCCCGGGTAAAACTTTCTTCGTACAGCAAAAGGTCCTTTATATGATGTTTACTGTTGATGGTTCCCGTAGTTCCGCTGCTTTCAAATATGGTTTTCGGTTCAAACAGGGTGGTTCGGACCTGGTGCGACTTAAAGAACCGGATCGGTAAAAAAGGGATCTGCTCCAGCCTGCTAACCCCGGCTGGATCGGCTTTCAATGCCAGTACAAAAGCCTTATAAACGGGGTTATACTCATACTGGAAGCGGAAAAGCTCGAGAGCAGTGGCCTCAAAACCACCCGGTTCCATCTCAAAAACTTTATGATTCCATTGGCCCGGCACGGTCATTCGTGTTGACAAAATTTGTAAATTTGATTACCAAATTAAAAGAATGAAGATAACCCCCTCCCTGCTGATCATTTTCTCTGTTGTGGTTACAAGCTGCAACAAAGATAAGTTTACTACTATACCCCAGGTTAGCATCAAGTCGATAACCCCGGATTTTGTGGTGAGTGGGAATGTGATCACCCTGAAAGGGAAGTTCACCGACCAGGAAGGCGATCTTGATTCAGCGCTGATCGTATATAAATGGTACAATGGGGCAACAGCCGTGCTAATGGATACCATCTTCCGCCAGACTTTCAAGGATTTCGATCTGCCACCCAAAACAAGACAGGGAGATATCTCGATAGACTTTGAATACAATACTTTCAACACCGGTCTCCGGACACTTACGGCTCCCAATGTCAGGGATACAACAGGCGCCCTGGGTATTATCTTCATCGATAAAGCAGGTAACAGGAGTGTCTACGTTGAGTCAGCACCGATCAGGCTGATAAAACCCTGATAAACGTTGAAATATTTCCGGCAATTCGTTGCATTTTTTGTTTACAGTAATCTTTTTATTGCAGGTTGCGGCGTGGTCATGGTCGACCAGACCTGCCGGGTTATACTACAGGAGCCGGTCAATACCGATTTCCTTTTTTTTGTTTTTTCCTCCACCATCTGCAGCTATAGTTTTCATTGGTTCCTGACCGCGGATTCCGTTCTTCCATCAGAACGCATCGTATGGATCAAAAAATACAGGAACATTCATTTCGTTCTTTTTTTTATTGGTTTGGCCGGTGCGGCTTTCTTTTTCTTTTACCTGCTTGATTACTGGCACTGGCTATTGCTTTCGGCAGGGATCACTTTTTTATACTCAGCGCCGAAGATCCCGCATCCCCTGTTCCGGTCCTTGCGGAAAGTTGCATTGGGAAAAACGATCTTCCTGGCCCTGGTATGGATGAATGTCACCAGCCTCCTACCCCTTCTTATTTCGGAACAACCCTGGCGTGCTGAGTTCACCATCTTTGTGATCAGCCGTTTCTTCCTGATCTATGCGATCTGTATCCTCTTTGATTACCGGGACCGGGAGGATGACAAAGCAGCGGGCAGCCGCAGCCTGATCACGTACCTGGATGAACGGGGTATTGGTTATATTTTTAGTTTTTCGCTGATTGTGTTTGCCCTTACCACCCTTCTTTTATACCGGTACGATCATTCTGTTCTATCGATCATCATTTTATTGATACCCGGTATCATTACGGCCTGCCTGTATAACTATGCCCGGAGAAATTTTTCTGATATGTTCTATTATTTCTTCCTGGACGGGCTTATGGCGTTTTCAGCTATTCTATTCCTGATCACCGGCATTTAAGCTGTAATATCTTAATTGTTCGCACGCAGAGTCCGCTGAGTATTATTGATCATTGTTTTTCTCTGCGATCTCAGCGTTCCCTGCCTACCGGCAGGCAGGTCTGTGTAAAATATTTCACGCTAATACATTACCCGCATTTAGTTATTTTTGCAGTCTTAATCATCAATATGGCGAAAGCAGTAAAAGCCCGTCCGAAGGGTCCGGCCGGGCGGACTAAGAAATCGATCATTACAGATAAGGCATTTGATTTTTTCCGTTCCTACATCAACAATGCATCACCTGTGGGTTTTGAAACATGGGGGCAAAAACTATGGCTCGAATACCTGGAACCTTATGTGGATACCCATTACGTGGATCCTTATGGCACAGCAGTAGGTATTATCAACCCTGCTGCTGCATTCAAAGTGGTGATCGAAGCACATGCCGACGAGATAAGCTGGTTTGTGAATTATGTAACCGCCGAAGGACTGATCTATTTGAAAAGAAATGGTGGCGTAGATCACCAGACCGCCCCGGCCTCCCGGGTATTTATCCACGGGAAAAAAGGACCGGTAAAAGCCGTATTTGGATGGCCCGCTATTCATACCCGCATCGGCAATCCCGATCAGAAAGAACCTTCACCCCGAACCGATAATCTGTGGTTGGATTGCGGCGCCCGGAATCGCAAGGAAGTAGCGGCATTGGGTATTCATATCGGTGCCGTGGTCACGTACCAGGATGGTTTTGATGAGCTGGCCAACGGTAATTATATCGGCCGCGCCTTCGATAACCGCATCGGTGGTTTTATGATCGCCGAAGTAGCCAGGATGATCAAAGAAAATAAAAAGAAACTCCCCTATGGTTTATACGTAGTGAATGCCGTACAGGAAGAGATCGGTCTGCGCGGTGCAGAAATGATCGCCCGGAGGATCAAACCCAATATCGCTATTGTAACGGATGTAACGCATGATACTACCACGCCGATGATCAACAAGAATATTGAAGGCGATGTAAGCACCGGCAAAGGCCCTTCTCTCTCCTATGCTCCCGCTGTCCATAATAAACTACTGGCACTGGTGGAAAAAGTGGCCGCTGATAAAAAAATACCCGTTCAATGGAGAGCGCTAAGCCGCAGTACAGGCACAGATACCGATTCATTTGCCTATTCGAATGATGGCTGCCCTTCCGTATTGATATCCATTCCCCTCCGCTATATGCATACTACAGTGGAAATGCTGCACCGCGATGATATCGAGAGCACGATCCACCTGATGTATGAAACATTGTTAACACTTTCGCCAAAAACCAATCTAAGATATTTGTGATGTATGATCTCCTGTACATCGACCCCGGAAGCGGTAGCTACCTCATACAGGCCGTGGTGGCCGCCGTATTAGGCGCTTTTTTCTGGGTAAGAATGTTCTGGCAGCGGTTGCGCCCTAAACAGGCTGTTGTATTCTATGCAGAGAACAGGCATTACTATCAATATTTTGAAAGACTGATCAAAGACCTGCTGGATAAAAAGACCCGGATCCTTTATATTACTTCCGATAAAGGTGATCCCCTTCGTAAAAATGCACCCGGCGGAATGCAGGTAATGTATGCAAAATGGACCCTTGGTCTTCTTTTTAAAAAGATCAGGGCAGACGTAATGATTATGACCATGCCTGATCTTGGCAATTACCTCTTCAAACGCTCACCAACGGTGAACAAGTATGTCTATGTTTTTCATGCAACCGTAAGCACTCACCAGCAATACAGGAAAGAAGCATTTTTTAATTACGATACGATCTTTTGTACCGGGGAATTCCAGCAAAAAGAGATCCGCAGAGCCGAAGAACTGTACAGGCAAAAAGAAAAGAAGCTGCTCTCTTATGGCTATCCATTACTGGAGGAAATTGAACGCCATACGGAAGTTTCTCCCCGGCAGGTAATACTCGTAGCCCCTTCCTGGTTTGAAGGTTGCATCTTTGATACCTGTATCGAAGAGCTGTTGTTACAATTAGCAAAATCACCCTACGAAGTTGTCTTTCGTTTTCACCCGGAATATAAAAAAAGAAATAAAAAACGTTTTACAGCGATCAGCCAATTGTTAAGCCAGCATCCCCGGATGATGATGGATGAGGAGCCCGATGTAATAAAAACGCTGTCCCTCGCCGATATCCTTATTACAGACAGGTCTGGGATCGCATTTGAATTTGCATGGGGCGCAGGGAAACCCGTGCTATTTATCGATACAGCATTGAAACAGTCCAACCCCCACTGCCGCGAATTAGGTATTGAACCCCTGGAGAACAGTCTTCGGTCAGATCTCGGGATTTCCATTACACCCGGGCAACTGAACCTTGTGCCTCAAAAACTGGACGAGTTGGAACAACTGTCTGTTGGATTCAGGGTCAAATCAACATTGTTAAAGAAAAAGTATTTATTTAATTCAGAAGAAACCTACCGCCAGGGGGCCGATTATATAATCCAACTGACCGGTAAACCTAGTCATTAAAGATATTCCAATATCAATTGCTTTAACCGCTCCCTGTTAAAAGCCACCGGGTTATTAGCAAACCGTTCTTCATTAACATCCCTAAGCAGGTCCTCAATTATTGCTATTTTATCGATATTCAATCCGGAAAGCCGTGTGGCTAAACCCGCTTGCTTCATTGCCTCTTCAATACTTTCTTTGGCCTCAATGGCATTTATCACACCGAGCAACTTACAGAGTTCTGTACCTGCATTGTTGTATAAAAAGAACAAAGGCAAAAACAAAGCTACTGCCTGCCCGTGTGGCACGTTATGCTGCGCCGTTAAGTAATAAGATAAAGCATGCGGACCAGTGGTCCGGGTGATATTGATCGCTTTCCCGGCCAGGTGCGCGGCAAGAAGCATCTTCTCTCTTGCTTCAGTTCCCGGATCATTGGTTGCTTTTGCAAAAAATTCTTTCCACAACCGGATGCTTTCACTGGCTAATTCTTTTGATGCAGCAATGGCATTATTATTCCAGTAGGATTCCACCGCCTGTGCCAGCACGTCCATGCCGGAGATTGCGGTTTGGTAGGGCGATAATGAATACGTAAGCTGAGGATCCAGGATCACCGTGTCGGGCAACAATGCCGGATGAGCCAGGGAATATTTTTTATTTTCTTTATACACTACTGCGAAGGAAGTGGCTTCGCTACCGGAGCCAGCCGTAGTGGGTGCTGCAATAAAAAAAGGTAGAGGGGAAGAAGAACCTATCCAACGCCACCGCATACTTTTGACCAGGTCAATCACACTACCACCCCCGATCGCTACCAATGCCCGGGTACTGTTTTTTTCAAATAAAGCGAATGTTCTATCGATCTCATTTTCCTCCACGTTGACGTCTTCTTTGATAACATGGAAAACCCGGATACCCGGGAATAGATCAGCAATAGCAGCTTTTGGAAAATGTTTACCGGTAACAAGAAATACACCATCATATCCTGCGGCCTTTATTTCTTCGTGCATCCTGCCGATGCTGTTGATGCCCTGTATGATCTTTTGCGTCATTATTTCTTTTGATGAAGCGCTTTCATAAATTCTTCCTTCCATCCGGCAGGATCACCTACAGGACGACCCAGCCCGGCCCTGCTTTCACAGTTAGTTCTTATTTCCACTAACTGGCTTCCTGCTGCATTCAAACCGGTGTTGAGCCATTCGGAGAATTCATCCTCATTGGTTATACAGGTGACTTTTGTATAGCCACATGCTTTTGCTATACCGCTGAGATCGGCCCTGAATGCCCCGGTAGGCTGCCCTCCCACTGATTCATGGCTGCCATTATTAATAACAATATGAACGAACCCTTTTTTTGCATAGTGTGGAATAGTGGCCAGGGAACCCATGTGCATCAGCACGGATCCGTCACCGTCCAGCATGATCATTTTTTTATCGCTGTTCATCTGTATGCCAAGTGCCACATGATTCGCATGTCCCATAGCGCCCGGAGAAAGCAGGTAGGCTTTTATTTTTTTACCGGCTATATGGTTTTGTTCATAAAACTCACGGCCGATCTTCCCGGTAGTACATACAACGGTTTCGTTTCCCAAAAGCTTCCTGATAATCTCTTTAATGACATTCTCTCGTACCAATGGATAACTATTCTCACCAAAACTGCCATTGTATTTTTCAAACAGATCTGCCGGTACCAGCAATGCTACCGGTTTTTTTTGTTCAGTTGCCTTTGCAATAGCAACTGCAATCTTCCCAAAGGAGGATTCTTCGTTATTATTTAATATATAATAAGGAATGTCCAGCAATTCAAGCATCGTATGCGTGATGCTGCCCATCTTGCTATGCTGTGGTTCGTCTGTTGTTCCCGGCCGGCCCCTCCAGCCGATCAATAGCAGCAAGGGGATCCCATACATTTCATTCCCCGCAAGAGATACAAGGGGGTTGACGATATTACCCAGTCCAGAGTTCTGAAGATATACTAATGGAATGCTGCCCGTGCTGAAATGATAACCTGTCGCCAGCCCGATCGCCAATCCTTCATTCGCCGTGATAATATGTTTCTCTTCCATGGTATGATCCTGAACATAGGCCAGGAAATCTTTAAGGATGGAATCGGGAACACCGGTATAAAAGTCAATGCCCTGCTTACACAAAAAATCATATAAGTGCTCAGGACGGATCATAGTTGCGGGGAATTAATTTAAGTAATTCGCTGACGGGCATCAGGTTTTCTTCTGCTTCCTTGCTTCGGTCGAATTGCAAAATCGATTCAGCGGTTGCCAGCATTGAAGGATATGCACTGCGCAGGAGATGATTGGCATAGACGACGATATTAAAACCGGCGTTGGACAATTCCTGCCAGGTGAGTTGATTGTACGTGGTAGGTACCGCCACCAACGGCACTTTATGGGGGATCGATTGGTAGCGTTTCGCAAATTCCAGGATTTCTTTTCCATCGGCCAATTTACTATGGATCATGATCCCGTCAACCCCCGCGAGTATATACGCATTTGCTCTTTCTACCGCATCATCCATCGATTGACCCAGTATCAGGCTTTCGATCCGGGCAATGATCATAAAATCTTTTGTAACACAACTTTGCTTGCCGGCTTTTATTTTCTCACAAAAGGCAGCGATCGTTTCCTGTACCTGTGAAGATTGTTCCTCCAGTAATGAATTTCTTTTCAACCCTGTTTTATCCTCGATCACGATGGCCGAAATGCCCAGCCTTTCCAGTGAACGCACGGTAAAAACAAAATGTTCGGTACGGCCACCGGTATCGCCGTCAAAGATCACAGGCCTGGTTGTGACTTCCAGTATATCATGCAGGGTATTCAAGCGGGAGGTGATGTCGATCGCTTCAATATCCGGTTTCCCCTTTGCCATCGAATCAGTAAGACTGCTGATCCACATCGCATCAAACTCGCTGGTCTCTCCTTTTTCGTTGGTAAACGAAGTGTTCTCAGCGATCAATGCACTCAACCCGTTATGTGCTTCCAGTACCCGCATACAGGGTTTTACGGCCAAAATTCTTTTCAATTTTTTCAACCGGTTCTCTGGAGTAACCCCCGTTTCTTTCAACGCTTTTTGGATGGCTGTTGAACTGATACCAACAGTATATGGTACTTCTACCAGCTCACCTCCCCATTCTTTCAGTGTATCGATCACTTTTTGTCTTGTCTGTTGCTGAACCCCGGTTTGCCAGTCATCACCGTGAACCACGTAATCCGGTTTAAGTTTACGGAGATTGACACTATAATCCAGTGTTTCCTGTGCCACAACATCACTCACACCTGCAATATTCCCGATAATGATCTTCCGATGCTCAAAACTGAGGTACGGAACCCGTTTATAACTGGCGATCGCCTCATCGGTCAGTAACCCGATAATGACCCTGCCCAGTTTCTTACCCGTATTGATCACGTTCAGGTGACCGGGGTGTACCAGGTCAGCACTCATACCTATATAGACCGTTTTTTCCATAATCAATGCCGAAAATAATCTATTCCTGCTGCCGGATGAAGAACAGGCGAAGAAAATTAAGTGGAAAACAAATTATCCTTCTTTAGTTTTGACCCTGTTAAATGCTATGAAACAGTTTTTTACAAAATATCCAGTATTTCTTTACCTGCTCCCGGTCTTCTTTGTCCTGCATGGATTTACAGAAAATTACGATTTCATTCCTGTAAAAGCATCCTTGTTGCTGGCAGGAATGTATATGGGTGCGGCATTCCTGCTTTCACTTATTAGTTGGCTGCTGTTTCGGAATTTCATCAAAGCCAGCATCATTGCCTTCCTGCTGCTGGCATTTCAATTCTTTTTTGGCTCTGTGCATGACACAATTAAAAATACATTCCCCGGTTCTTTTGTGGGCAAATACTCGTTTGTACTTCCTGCTGCGGGCCTGCTATTCATCATTGCCCTGGTTATCATTAAAAAAAGGAAGACAAAGCTGCAGCGGTTTACCTACTACCTGAATACGCTTATGCTATTGCTGATACTGATCGATATGGCAGTCCTTATTACCAAAATAGCCAGGCCAGTGAAAGTCATGACAGAATTGCCCGATGGGTTTGTTGCCTGCGATACCTGTTCCAAACCGGATATCTATTTTATTGTGGCCGATGAATATGCCGGTAACCGCGAACTAAAAGACCAGTTCGGTTTTGATAACAGCGAATTCATCAATGAATTGGCTTCCCGTAATTTTCATACGATCCGCGAAAGTCACAGTAACTATAATTATACTCCCTTCTCCGTAGGGTCCATTCTCAATATGGATTACTTCCATCTCACAGACAAGGTTCGAACCACACCCAACCTGACCTATTCCTACGAAATGATCAGGGATAATAAATTATTACAGTTCCTCCAATTCCACCAGTACAAATTCTACAACCATTCCATTTTTGATTTTGAAGGCCAACCAGCCCGCACAGGGGAAGGATTTCTGCCATCCAAATTAAAACTGATCACTTCCCAGACCTTTCTCAGCCGCTTTAACCGTGATATCCGCTTCAACCTGATTACCCGCTGGAGATTAAGAAAAAATCTTATGATCGTAACCTATGCATATAAGAAGAATAACGCGAAGATCTATGACATGACCTGGAAACTGGCAGAACAACCCACAACGGCACCCCGTTTTGTTTATACACATCTCGAAATGCCGCATTATCCTTATTATTATGATAAAGATGGAAAGGAGCAGCCTTTTGAAAAACTGCTCGAAGAAAACCAGGTCAATAAAGCGGACTACATAGGATACCTGCAATACGCCAATAAAAAATTACTCACTCTTGTCGATCATATCCTTCAAAAATCGACCCGGCCACCGATCATTATTTTAATGGGTGATCATGGTTTCCGGCATTTTATAGAACCGGTTGCCAATGAATATTATTTTCTGAACCTGGCTACGGTGCATCTTCCTTCGCGGAATTATTCGGGCTTTAAAGACAGCCTGAGCGGTGTCAACATGTTCCGGGCTCTTTTAAATACACAATTTGCACAGCGGCTACCTTTTCTTAAGGATTCCACGAGTTATTTAAGCGATTAGATAGTGAATAATTTTGATAGTCCCGGCAGGGTTTATTGGAAAGTTATTCTCCTCACCAACTTACCGTCCCTACCTGCCGGCGGGCAGGTTACCGCCCAAAACCCTCCGGTTAAAGTAGTAATCAAATTTGTTTCCGGGCTTTTATCGTCTATTTTTGTAAACATGTTCGATCCGAAAAAAATATTGGTACTGGCCCCGCATACGGATGACGGTGAATTGGGTTGTGGCGGCACGATCGCCAAATTCTGCGCAGAAGGAAAAGAAGTGTATTACGCAGCCTTTTGCCTCTGTTCTAAGTCATTGCCTGCCGGTCTTGCTCCGGATACCCTTGAACATGAGTGCAGGAAAGCCACGGCAGTCCTGGGTATTCCCGCATCGAATTTGATACTGTTCAATTATGAAGTAAGGGAACTACCTGCTTCAAGGCAACAAATCCTCGAAGAATTGCTTCAACTCAATGCAAAGATAAAACCGGAACTGGTGTTGCTTCCTGCTGCATCCGATATCCACCAGGATCACCAAACCATTCACCAGGAAGGAATGAGAGCATTTAAGAATGTCACTTTTGCCGGTTATGAATTGCCCTGGAACAACTACAGCTTTAACACCAATTTCTTTATACGGCTATCGGAAAATGAGTTGAATAAAAAAATACAGTCCCTGGCATCCTATCAATCACAATCGCACCGCAGCTATATGCAGGAAGATTTTACCAGGTCATTGGCTAAAGTAAGGGGTGTACAGTGTAATACTGAATTTGCGGAAGCATTTGAGATCTACAAATGGATAGTATAAAAAATGATTGCCCTCCCGGGCAATCATCATGATCTTGTTCTCTATTTCACGCTATTGTTATTGGGTAGTTTTTTTCGACTTCAGCGAATCCGGTACTGGTAAAATAGGTGTTTGCCGGAATACAGGATTGTCACTGGCGCATGGACCTATATAAGCTTTCACTTCATTACCGGCCTTGACTTCAAAACCGGGATTAAAAGTAACAGAGCCCCCGCCTTTTAGTAAAACCTGTGTGCCGGCACCGCCTCTTACATCACCGGTAACGGTTATGGTAGAAGAAGCCTGGTGGTATTGGTTGCCACTCATGTTGAAACTTAATGTAAGATTTACATCGCAGCCGGAATAGAGGGTAGAGCGCCAAAAACCGCGGCCATACGTACTAACAGTAATGACACCCGCAGTTTCATTCACTTCCATATCAGTAACCATTGTCCTGGGCAGGTCATTACCAAATGGTATCCATTGAGCGATTAATGCATTGCGGTAAAACACTCCGATATCAGTGCCTATGTATACAGCGCCGGGCGGAGCTCCGTTCGTATCCTGGAATTTCACGATATGCACGGGTACATTGGGAAGGTTATCTGTTTCATTGGTCCAGTTATCACCACCGTCTACGGAGCGTAGCACTTTTACAGATCCATTGTAGCCGCTCAGGCTTAACCAAACTTCCAGTGAATTATCAGGGTTTACATCGATACTTGTGATATTTGCGCTGCCGAGAGCGGGCCAGCCGGGGTTGCCGGATTTAAGGGTCCAGGTGGGAGATGCGACACCAAGGTCGTCTGTTCTCCGCAATGTAGTTGCGGATGCTATATATCCACGATTCGTATTACTGGTACCCATCGCGAAATCGGCCGTTCCTCCACCTCCACCGAGGTCTGTCCATGCGTTCGTTGGCTCGCCGCTTGCAGTATGACGCAAAACACCATTCACCGAAGCATAAAAAATAGTGCCGGGTGTTGTTGTATGAACAAGGAAAGGAACCACCCAGGGTTCGCCGCCAGCGATCGTGGGAAAGATACCAAAGAAGCTGGCACCGCCATTTGTGGATTTATTCAATCCTCCATTTTGCGTAAAGCCATACATAATATTTGTGTTATTGTAATTGATCCCATTGTCCATACCATCGCAGCAGGTGATTACATGATCAAACGAGGTCGTATTGGTCGTACGCAGGTGATGGCCATTGTCCTGTGCACCTGCTAAAAGGATATCAGCATTTGCATCCACGCCGCTCATACGGTAATATTGGGTGATCTGCATATTCCCGGTAATATTGGTCCATGTATCGCCATTATTAGTACTTCTGAAAACACCTCCGTCATTAACGGCAAACACCTGGCCATTCAGTGGATTAGTATAATAGCCATGTGCATCTGCATGTAAAATATCATTATCAGCAAACCATGTGCTTCCGCCGGTGGTACTGCGTCTGCCGATCACACCTCCTATCAGCATATTATTCGTATTGGAAGGAGATACCCACAGTCCAATGGCCCACCATGGAAATCCGCCATTATCGGCCCCGGCCCCGCTCCCGGAAAAATTGTTGGGGGTATTATTAAGGAGTGTAAAGACTTCTGTGTTCCAGTTATAAGTATACAAACCCCGGTAGCTGCCGGTAAATTGCGGACCTAATAAAAGATAAGCAAGCCCGGTATTGTCATCGGACACTTCCACTTCTCCTCTTGTGATCGCACCACCAGGAATAGCTTTGGTCACCCAGGTCGCCCCCTCATCGTCAGATACATACAGGCTGGCAGTTGCCCAACGTGTAGCACAGATCATAGAAGGGTCATTGGCTTTAAATTCAATATCCTGGAATTCTCCGGCGACCTCCAGTGTCCAATTAGTACCGGCATTGATAGTCCTGTAAATACCGTTACTGGTTGCAGCAAGCAGGATATTAGGATTAGAAGGATTTATGATCAGCTTGTAACCGTACCTGATGTCACTCTGGTCCCAACTTAAACCCGTAGTATTCCAAGTTATTCCTCCGTCAAGGCTTTTATAAACTCCGCACCCTCTCTCCTTTATATAGTATCCCCATTGATTACCTCCATTGCCATCGCCCGTCAGCACATACATAATATTAGCGTTAGAAGGGTTAATGGCAATGCCCGAGATCCCACTCGATGGCAAGCCGTCTGTAAGCGGTGTCCAGGAAAATCCATTGGTAGTGGATCTCCATAACCCGCCGCCGGGTGTACCCGCGAAAATAGTGTTGGCTACTGTTGGGTGAAAAGCCATGCAATTGACCCTTCCCATATAGTTTTCAGCAGGAGCTGCAATACTAAATGGGCCGATCGGATTCCAGTCTCCATTGAGCCTTTGTACTCCTGAATTGGGTGAGGAAAAAGACTCGGTGCTGACCCCCAATTGTTGCAACGCCTGCATATTATAACGGGTGATATTTCCCACTTTGCCATCTGCATCCAGGTGCCTTTCGGCATACCATTTCCACCGCTCCCATTGGTTTTTTCCTTTTGCGCCGGGATTAGTACGGAAAAAATCGGCTACCATCGATGAAACCTGTTCAAAATTTGCATCCGGCGGAGCAGATTTAATTACCTCGATATGACTTTGGGAATAGCCCTGGTTTGCCAGCAAAAAAGTTGCAATAAGAACAATCAATGCTCCCGCCACCTTGTATATTTTGCATTTCCTGATCATAGTATTAATATTTTTAAGATTTCGGAAAACGTTTTGACTATTGTCAGAACACTATTCCGTAACCTGATTCAGGAATGATTTTATTTGTTAACCGGGGATTTGTCTTCCAGTTTCTTCAGTCTTTCCTCCATGCGATCATTTTCTTTCTTCAACTGGATGATATACAAGGTCAGCTCTTCTACTTTTTCCAATAATCTCCGGCTCATATCACCCACTTCAAAACCTTTTTCTGCGCTTACCTGGGCGGCTGAAGGAATATTGGGAAGATGTTTGTTCTGGCGAATAGATTTTTCCAGGTCCCCGATCGGCATCAATTGATAATTATCACTGAAGACATAATCCGGCCAGCTTGTCTGCAACTGGACCTTCAATTCTTCTGAAATTATTTTTCCATTTACACTTAATTGGTAACCTGTGGCAGGAGCCACAGAAGGGCTGCCGATCACCATACTCCCATTTACATGCATTTTTGCTGTAGGTGTGGATGTTCCTATCCCGACCCTGCCGGCTACATCCAATGTAAAAAAAGCGGGCATGAAGCTTATATTCCCGCCTGACAGACCCGATACATTGGATGTGAAAAAATGCAGGTCTCCCGTTGTTGTGTTGTGTTGAAACATGCTGGCATAACCATTTCCCATAAACTTATAACCCGCATTATACGCCTGGTTAAAACCAAATGTGGGAGATGTGCCGATAAGGGACATACTCAAACCAATATCCGAAGTAATATCTGCCGCGTTGATTAAAGTAGTATTAGGGGTTGCTCCACGTACATCCAATCTTGCAACAGGTACGGGTATGCCTGTACCTATCCCCACATTACCATTCTGCGAAAAATAATGCCTGGGTGTTTCAGTCACACCATCGAATGAATACCAGCGCAGATCCGCACCTGCATTCGTTGTACCTAAACGCCACTGGCTTCCTCCCGAATTATATCCAAACATTATTTTCCCGGTGCTCGATTCTACAAAGAGATCACCACCGTTTACATGCAGCAGGTGCTGGGGATTGGCGGTTCCAATACCCACCTCGCCAACACTATTGATCGTCATCCGCGGGTTGGCCTGGATAGTAAAATGAAGTTTACCGGTTGCATTGCCGGAACCGGTGCCAAAATCCACGTCTTCGGCAGCGCCGGAATAAGAACCCCAGTAACCGCGGTAAATATCATTTTCGTAGATGCCCAAATACATGGGTGCAATACCATTGAACTGGCCTACATAATTGGTGGTAGCTTTTACATCCAGCTTAGCGGCAGGTAGTGTAGTGCCAATGCCCACATTTTGTGCGACGGATAAATTAGCGATCGCCATTGCGATAACAGCAATGAGAAGAATTCTCATAAGAGATAGTTTTAAGGTTTAGAAATACTGATCGTGGTGTTACTAATCCGGGGAGCCTGTACCTGTAATAAAATTACAGATTGTTTTTATTATATATATACCATATTCGGGTGATTTATTAAGCAGGATAAAAAACGAAGGCAACGATTATTTTGAAAGCCAGAAAGGATTGATTTGCAAGCCAGTTCCCTACCAACCGATCTTTTCTCCAAATTTACCCAGCCCGAAGTAGCTATTTAATTTTAGATTGAGGCCCAACTGGTTAAAAGCAGAATTGTTCTGGTAATAAGCCCGGGCATAGCGGATCTGTAGTTTACCCAGCAATACCCCGGCGCCCAGGGAGAAACCATTCAGGCCGTTCCCGGTATCCCCGAAACCCAGCTCTTTCCTTCGCAGGAAGTTGTAGCCGGCCATGACCTCGACTTTGTCACCCAGGTAGACCGTAGTGGCCAGTACAAAATGATTGAGGAGTTTATCAAAAGAGAATTTTTTATCGTTGCCATTCTCAAAACCATTCTCATTATTGAAAAGGGTATCATTATAGCTGATATCGAATTGCTGTAACCGCTGTGCGGTCAATGAAAAACTAAAAGGAGCTTTGGCAAGACGTTTGGTAAGACCGATCTGCAGGTCGAAAGGAAGATCATCAGCATCAGTACCCTCGTATTTCTTCAACTGCGTGCCCATATTCTTTGCAACCACCGACGCAGAAAATAATTTTGAAGAGTCATGAAACAGTATCCCGATATCCAGGGCCAGCCCGTTGGAACTGTATTGACCATAGCTGGAACTGATAAACTTCAATGTAGCGCCATAGTTCCATTTTTCCATATAAGCACGGGAAGCGGAAACCTGCATCACCCAGTCACGCGGCCTGAATTTGCCAAATACATTTCCCGAAGCATCTGTTTCGGACACATTGCCATAATCGAAATAGTTCAGCCCCCAGGAAAAATTGGTATTGATCTTCTCATTGCGATAACCGAGTGATAAATGATACACTTTGATACCGCTATAAAAATCATTGAACACAGCGTTCATTTGTGTATGCATCGAAGGTTTTAATAAAGCGGGATTATTGAAGGCGAGCCCGATATCGTCGGAGGGTTGAGAAATATTGACGCCACCTAATGCGGTGAGTTGAGGGGTGTTGGAAAGTTTTAGAAAATTGAATACCGAGTTTCCTCCAAGAGTTTGGCCTGTAATGCCTGTTGCGGCCAGTAACAATACTATGGTTATCCGGAAGTACAATGCTTAACGAAAATAAGGTATTTCCCTGCCGGGGAGTGTGTTTGCTAGCAAGAGAATCGAGAGCCTCCTTACTTTTTTTCTTGGCAAAAAAAGTAACAAAAAAGCCAAGACGTTTCGAAAGGGAAACTCTTTTATACGGAAATTTCCGCTGCGAAACGTCGTGGGGAAAGCTTGATAGTGCAAGTGCTTCAATTCATAGATTCCGTTGCGTGCTACTCGAAGACTCAGGAAGCGCTGATTTTTCGCCGATAAGAATACCATAGCCGGGAAGTGGGTGTTCGGCGAAAAATAGGCGCCTGGAAATTTCCTTAGCACGCGGGTCGTAGGGCCTTTTGCTCGCCGGCATCGAAAATTATAAAACGAGAATAAACTTTCAGGTGCATTTCAAAAATTGGTCCCTGAAAAAGGATCACCCTGAAAAATAAGAACGACCCTGGAATAGCAACAACCATAAACCATAAACTATAAACCATAAACTATAAACTATAAACTAAACTAATGCCAGCTCCAGCACCTGGTTCATCGTCTTCACATAATGAAACTTAATTCCTTTGATGAATTCGGGATCTATCTCCTCCACATCTTTTTCATTTTGCCAGCAAAGGATGATCTCTTTCAACCCGGCTCTTTTAGCAGCCAGTACTTTTTCCTTGATACCGCCAACGGGCAATACCTGTCCCCGCAATGTGATCTCACCGGTCATCGCCAAAAACGGTTTTACCCGTTTCCCGGTCAGGGCCGAAGCGATCGCCGACATCATGGTAACACCCGCACTGGGACCGTCTTTTGGCACGGCACCTTCGGGTACATGGATATGAATATTTTTCTTTTCAAATAATTTACTGTCCAGTTTGTATCTCTTCGCATTGGACTGAAGATACGTTAGCGCTGTGCTGGCACTTTCTTTCATCACGTTACCAAGGTTACCTGTCAGTTTTAATTCACCTTTACCATCACTAAGGCTTACCTCGATAAATAATATATCACCCCCCACATAGGTCCACGCCAAACCCACCGCTACACCCGCCATATTCACGGTCTTGTAAATATCATTGCTGTATTTCGGTTTCCCGATCATGGTTTCGATATCATCGGCTGTCAGGTTGCCTTTTATTTTTCCTTTTTGCACCAGCTCCCTGGCCTGGTACCGCATGATAGAAGCAAGCTGCCGGTCCAGTTCCCGTACGCCACTTTCCCTGGTATAATCCTGTATTACTTTCTCCAAAACTTTGTCATTGATCTTGAACGGACTGCTCTTCAAGCCATGCAATTCTTTTTGCTTGGGCAGCAGGTGTCGCTTCGCGATCTCCATCTTCTCTTCTACTGCATAACCACTGAGGTCGATGATCTCGAGCCTGTCACGCAGTGCGGGCTGAATATTCTGCGCATTATTGGCGGTGGCAATAAACAATACTTTACTCAGGTCATACTCTCCCTCCAGATAATTATCATAGAATGTATGATTCTGTTCCGGATCAAGCACTTCCAGTAACGCAGACGAAGGATCACCGCGATGATCACTGCCTACTTTATCGATCTCGTCCAGTATCATCACAGGGTTGGAGAATTTTACCTTCCGGATGGATTGTAATATCCGGCCAGGCATGGCGCCGATATAAGTTTTACGATGTCCCCTTATCTCGCTCTCATCATGCAAACCTCCAAGACTCAACCGTACATATTTTCTGCCGATCGCATTGGCAATACTTCTGCCGAGCGAGGTTTTACCGATACCGGGAGGACCGACAAAACAAAGTATGGGACTCTTCATGTCGCCTTTCAACTTCAATACAGCGAGGTATTCCAAGATCCTTTCCTTGATCTTATGCATGCCATAATGATCGATATCGAGTGTGTCGCTTTGATGAAGTGACGGAAGAGATCAGCCACTGGAGTTATAAAGTGGCAAAAGGTGACAATAATACCGTTCGTATTGACATAGACGGCCGTTTAT
>JANOHQ010000209.1:0-5364 GCA_031406595.1 Chitinophagaceae bacterium | reverse complement strand
GTGCAACTTTCTGCCCAGGTAAAATATCGCCAGTTTTTAAAGTCGATAAACAAATGCGTATAATGAGAGACGGTTCCATCAGTGGAGTAAGAAATAACATTATTTACATTCGCCCAATCATAAGAGGAAGCGTTGGGTGCTAATGTTGAAAGAAGTTTTGCCGGATGGCCCGCTGTCTTTATAGTGTAATAACCTTCTTTAAAGTACAGTATCGTGTTTTTAGTGCTAATGCCACCCATGCCATCCGGTATTCGGAAAAAAGTTTCGCCTTGTGGATTTTTACCTGCCATTGAACCTGCGTACAGCGGATTGTTTAAGTAGTTGTAAGTGGCTATTCCGCCAGCAAGTTTATAAATAGAGTCATAGCTATAAACTAACTGACCTGATGTGGTAACGTTCTGTACAAGAAGCCGCATATGGGCATTTACGATAAGGTCGCTGTTATAGCCATAAGAAGCGGACTTTCGCTCTGCCGGCCAGTTGGTCGCAAGGCTGTCAATAGGTAAGGAGGTAACAGTAATTTTCATACTGTCGGAGGTGAAATTTATCCTTTCTGCAATAAAATACTTTTTATCCTTATTGGCATTGTGATTCAGGTCGTAAAAGATAAAGCCCTTCTGCTGCCAGCCTGTACCGGGTGTAAACTTGAAATATGGACCGACAAAATTGGGAGTGTTTTTTGAGCCTGACAATACAGCCGGGTTGTCTGTACTTTTTTTACAGGATATTGTAATAACCAGGAATAACAGGGCAATGGAGAGGATTAATGAAATTTTCATATTTAAGATTTGAAGGCAAATTACCTGTATGATAAAGTTGAAGGCCCCTGGTAACTATCAGTTGGCTGTAACTGGTTACTGTCTGGCATCAACGCGGGATCAATTATTTTTGCAGTATGGGAGAAATTATGATCAGGGTAGCCGGGACGAATGACGCAGAACTCATCGCAGAAATGAGTCGCCAGACCTTCTACGACACATTTGCCGTGTATAACAGCAAAGAGAATATGGACCTTTTTATGAATAATTCATTCTCCACGGAAGCATTGATGAAAGAAGTGAGGGAGCCGGGTAATATCTTTTTGCTGGCATACGATAATGAAAAGCCCGTTGGTTATGCCAGGATGCGGGAAAATAATAATCCCCCTCAATTGGGTGATCTGCCTGCGATCGAGATCGCCCGTATCTATTCCCTCACAGCATCGATCGGGAAGGGGATCGGGAAGATGCTGATGCAACACTGTATCGCTATGGCCAAAGAAAGAAACAACAAAGCCGTTTGGCTGGGCGTGTGGGAGCAAAACCAGCGTGCCATCGATTTCTATATCCAATGGGGATTTGTGAAATTTGGCGATCATGTTTTCATGCTGGGTAACGACCCCCAGAATGATTGGCTGATGAAGAAGATCATCGCCTGATATACTCCAGGTATTTATTCTTTTCCTTATTGGGATCGCACCAGCTCGTGCCCGGCTGAATTTATGCAGGATTTTGAAGCTAATGGCTTAAATTGCTGATGCTTATGACCAAGATCAATCGATCGGCAATTATCCTTCTTCTGTCTTTTTTTCTACCAGCCCTGGGCCTGGCGCAAAAAAAACAGGTAAGCATCCGCATCGGCCAGGATGAAACCACCCTGCTTGATCAATACGAAACGGAGATCGTTTTGAAAAGAAAAAACTTTAAGATCCAGGTCATGCTGGAGAATGTAGCCGGTGTGTATGTATTCGCCGCTTTTACCGATTCGATCTGCTGCCGTTTATCCGAACTCGATTCTATCACTGGTTTTATGGATCTGCCCGACAGGACCATGAAGGAACCAGAATTCAACAAGGATAAAGAAATGATGGTGAATGATGATAACAGTTGTGCTTACTGGTACTACGATAAGAGAACCAATTGGCATGGGTTCAACAGGAAAGTAATTTTATTGGATGATGGAAGGGTAGTAGCCGTTAAAACGGTCAAACAATTGTTCTATGTCCCCGAACAGAGGGTCATAAAAGTCAAAGAAATAAACCGGCCTCTTTATATCTTCTTTGTAGCTGTAAGTGAGTTTGATGCCTCCGGCAGACCGGCGAAGGAACTAATGCGCAAAAAAGTAAAGATCGACTGGATCAATGAGGATTGATGTGACCTTCTGTACCGTCAACGTAAAATTTCACTCCTTCTATCGTAGATTTTCCCGCTCCGGGGAGCACTAAATACGCTGTTACAGCGTTATGGGGCATTGCAGTCAGCTTATTTCAACAAATAAAAGGTCTGTCATTAAACTTAGCTACCGGCAGCCCGTCTACGGAAAGCTGAATTTATTTTTTAATTAAAATCATTTTATGAAAGCCCGGATCCTTCACCTGTTAAGTTTCACCCTGCTGGTAGCAGTTGTTTTTACATCTTGCCAGAAAGATTCCACTACCGCCTATGATTATATGACCGAAACCACCACGCATTCGGATGACCAGTCAAGGTTCTCCGGGGAAGTAGATGGCGTTGCTGCAGATGTCAATGGTGCTCTTGAGGTCACCAGCGGTTTTACCGGCCGCACAGAGAACATCACTATCTGTGATGCAACTGCTGTCGTGGACACGATGAGCAATCCCCGTACTATCACTATCACTTACAACGGAACGAATTGTTTGGGTAACCGCACCCGTACCGGTGTCGTTGTTATTTCAATGGCGCAGAATATGCGCTGGAAAAATGCAGGTGCTGTGATCAATGTAGCTTTCCAGAATTTGAAGATCACAAGGCTCAGCGATAACAAAAGCATTACCATCAACGGCACGCAAGCCTATACGAATGTAAGTGGCGGCCTGCTGTTCAACCTGGTTGCTTTGACGACTATCACCCACACGATCACGAGCAGTAATATGTCCGTGACCTTTGATGACGCTTCACAGCGTAACTGGCAGGTAGCGAGAAGACGAGTGTTTACCTATAACAACGGTATCGTAATCACCACGACAGGAACACATACGGAAGGAGCCATTACCGGAGTGGCAGAATGGGGTAGCAACCGTTTTGGAAATACATTCACTACGGCAATCACACAACCCCTTATTATCCGCCAGGATTGCAGTTTCCGTTTGACAACCGGCAAAGTGGAGCATAAAACAACCTTGTTCAATGCTGCGGTTACTTTCGGACTGGATGCAGCAGGGGCACCGACGACCTGCCCGGCAGGAACCTATTTCCTGAAAATTGCCTGGACAGGGCCAAGCGGCAATCCCCGCACCGTGATACTTCCTTATTAAGAATACATTTATAAAAAATAGTGAGACCGTTTTGCTCCCGATGAACTGGGAAGCAGAACGGTTTTTTTAATAGCCGGGAAGACGGGAAGTCGGAAAGCAGTGATTTTTAAGTTGTATTTCTTACCGTCTCCCTGCCTTCCCGGCAATTTACCACTTGCTGTTTTTACCCATAACGCGGCAATTGTTTTTTTACAACTAAATTAGCAGCGCTATGGCGACCACAATCATTACGAACATACTGCGTTTGGTGAATACCCGCGAAGAGAACCAGCTGCTTCGCGGAAAGGAACTGGCCATACTTCCCTGTATTGAAAATGCTTATCTCATTATCGAAGATGGAATAATAGCGGAATACGGTGAAATGGATACGATGGGACCTGTTGGTGACGAAGGCAATATCATTGATGCAGCCGGCCAGTTTGTTTTACCGTGCTGGTGCGACAGCCATACACATTTGGTTTTTGCCGCCAGCAGGGAGGATGAGTTTGTTGACAAGATTAACGGGATGAGCTATGCAGCCATCGCTGCCAAAGGCGGTGGTATTTTGAATTCGGCAAAAAAAATAGCTGCGGCAAGTGAAATGGAACTATTGCGTTCCGCCTGGAGCCGTTTGCAAGAGGTAATTCAACTCGGCACTGGGGCGATTGAAATAAAGAGTGGCTATGGTTTATCGGTGGAAGCTGAACTAAAGATGTTACGTGTTATCAAAAGACTGAAAGAAACCTCTCCCATACCCATCAAAGCCACTTTTCTTGGCGCCCATACCTATCCAATAGAGTATAAAGAGAATCACCAGGGGTATATCGATCTTATCATCAATGAAATGCTGCCGGTGATCGCGGGGGAGAAGCTGGCTGACTATATCGATGTGTTTTGCGAAAAGGGTTTCTTTTCACCCGAAGAAACTGAAACGATCTGCAGGGCAGGGATAGTGCACGGATTAAAACCAAAGATCCATGCCAACCAATTGAATCTATCCGGTGGTACACAAATGGGCGTGAAGCTGGGTGCTATCAGTGTCGATCATCTCGAAACAATGGATGATGATGCGATCGCTTCCCTGGCGGGATCAGGTACAATCGGAACCTTGTTGCCCAGCGCTGCTTTTTTTCTCCGCATGCCTTTTCAACCGGCGAGAAAACTGATCGATGCCGGTTGTGCCATCGCACTGGCCACCGATTATAATCCCGGTTCATCTCCATCCGGCAATATGAACCTGGTGATCGCCATGAGCTGTATTCAAATGAAGATGTTGCCGGAAGAAGCGATCAATGCAGCCACGATCAACGGCGCATACGCTATGGAACTGCAAAACGAAGTTGGAAGCATCACAGCTGGCAAAAAAGCCAATCTCATTTTCACCAAACCGATTCCTTCACTGGCCTATATGCCTTATGCATTCGGTACCAACCTTATCGACACGGTGATGGTATCCGGGGAATGGGTGTGAAGATTTTAGATTGAAGATTTTGGGATTGAAGATTTGTTGAATAAGTGGATCATTGACCCCCTGCCTCCGTTCAATCTTAAATCTAAAATTTTCAATCTTCAATTTTTAAGTATTTTCGGAACAATGGCACTATTTCGACTGCGAAAAAAGAAACCGGGATTTTTTGATCAGATCATTGACCGCAATGTGGTGATGCCTCATCATGGCCGGCAGAAAGGACTTGGCTTTTTGGTTTCCCTTTTTTCCGAGATCAGGCCCGGGGGCAGTAAAAAAACAAAGAACCCGGAAAGGAACCTGCAACGGGTAACAGAACAGTTACAACAGCACAAGATCGTCCTGGCGAATACACAGCATGCACTGGTTTCCCAGTTGATCAATACCGACCTTACGGCAGCCATCACAGAAAGCGGGATCCCGCTGGCCAGGGGATTCTGGCAGGAGTTATCCAACCGGTTAAAACATAAACTGCTTCCATCCCTCCAGGATGAGAATGATTTTCTCTATACCATCAATAGTGTATTCTTCCGGAAGAACGATTACCAATGGGTGGAGGCGATCCCACGGCAGAGTTGGATCGATTTTTTCCAGGCAGTTGGGTTCAGTTTTACTCCCCAGCACAATTCGCTGAAGAAGGAACTGCTGCAGGCCATGAAGATTCTTT
>JANOHQ010000221.1:0-12120 GCA_031406595.1 Chitinophagaceae bacterium | reverse complement strand
GGTGCGTATCGCCGTGATCGGTCTTGGACAACGCGGCTCTGAAGCAGTAGAGCGGCTGAGCTATATAGACGGCGTGGAGATCGTGGCGCTTTGTGATAAATACCCGGACAGGATCGCCCAATCGCAAAAAGCGCTGCTCAGAATGCAGCGGCCGAAAGCAAAAGAATATAGCGGCGATGAGGGTTGGAAAGCAGTATGCGATAGCAACGATATTGATCTGGTATATACACCCACCCCCTGGCATTTGCATACGCCCATTGCCCTCCGGGCGATGAAGAACGGCAAACATGCTGCAGTGGAAGTACCGGCCGGCAAGACCATGGATGAACTCTGGGACCTGGTAGAAACATCGGAGAAAACAAAAAAGCATTGTATGATGCTCGAGAATTGCTGCTATGATTTTTTTGAGCAGCTGACATTGAATATGTCGAGGCAGGGAATGTTTGGAGAACTCGTGCATGCCGAAGGCGCTTATATCCACGACCTGACAAAGGACTGGCTCTTCAATAAGAATGCTTATGCGGATATGTGGCGGTTGAAAGAGAATATCGGGCACAATGGGAATTTATACCCCACGCATGGATTAGGACCCATTGCCCAATGCATGAATATCAACCGGGGTGATAAATTCGATCACCTGGTCAGTATGAGCAGCAATGATTTTACGCTGAATAATAAAGCAAAGGAACTGGCAGGCAAGGACGAATTCTATAAAGAGTATGTTGATCGGCCCTATCGTGGCAATATGAGCACCACATTGATCCGCTCCAATAAAGGGAAAACGGTCATGGTGCAGCATGATGTTTCTACACTGCGTCCCTATTCAAGAATTCATTTGGTCAGTGGGACTAAAGGTGCCGCGCAAAAATGGCCTGGACCAGAGCGTATAGCATTTGGACATAGCTGGGTCAAAAAAGAAGAACTGGAGGGGCTCTATAAAAAATACTCCACTCCTATCGTGAACCATATCGGCGCTATTGCCAAAGATGTGGGCGGGCATGGTGGTATGGATTTTATAATGGACTGGCGGCTGATCGATTGCCTGCGGAATGGGTTGCCACTTGACCAGGATGTATACGATGCAGCGGCATGGAGTTGTTTGATGCCCCTGAGCCAGCGTTCCGTTGATAAGAAATCAAGAACCGTTGACATCCCTGATTTTACACGGGGTGGATGGCAAACCAATAAACCGGTTGATCTTACCTTAACAGGAGGAGCGACTACCAAAGTGAGAGATGTGAAGCCGGATCTGAAAATGTGATACAAACATTTCGTGTTATTCGTGTTCTGAGCAAGTCGAAGGATTCGTGGCAAAAAACCATTTGTATTAAATTTTATTGATGGTATTCGTGAAACCTGCCGGCAGGCAGGTTCGTGGCCAATGTATTTTTTCCTGTAACAAATCTCCCGGTCCCCCGTCCCAATGGTATTAATTTCCGTATAATTTGCTCAACACCCCGTGGAAATAAGTGGATATTTTAACTGATTAAAATCATACCCGGCACAATAAAACAATTGCCCGGGATTAGCCGGAATGCTGTAATTTTAATCCCTCACAAAGAACCGTTTTCTCTGGAAACCAACGGATTAACAATTGAATGGTGAACAATATTGTTCGCCGGAAGCTATTATTTGAACTTATTTATATTAGGAATGAAGGCACTGACAGCATTGACAGACCCTGTGTACGTTGAACCCAAGCAATTCAGCCGTTATGAAAAATTCTGGCTGAAGTACATGAATGATAAAAGAGATCTTCCTTTTATTCATTTGCTGACCGCTATTCATATCCTCGTGATCCCTGTAGCAATTATTCTGTATACGCCTTTGTTGCAGGGCTGGTACTGGTGGCTCGCTTATATTCCCTATTTCTATATATCACAATTATATTTTAAAGGTCGTTTCGGGTTGATGCTGCATTGTATCAGTCACCGCAAACCCTTTAAAAAAGGATACACCTGGTTGTATACTTATGTGATCTGGTTTGTTTGTCCATTTTTTGGTCATACCCCTGAAACCTATTTCGTTCACCATATGGCCATGCATCACGTGGAGAACAACCAGGAAGACGATGCAAGCAGCACCCTGAAGTATAAAAGGGACAGTCTTGGTAATTTTTTAAAGTATGTAGGCCGGTTCCTGGTGTTAGGCTTTGTAGATACATTCATGTATTTATTTAACCGGAAAAGAAAGAAACTGTATCTGCGTCTTACCTATGGTGAAATGGCTTTTTATGCTTTTTGTGTCGGTATGTGTTTTGTGAACCTGCAGGCTACTCTCTTCATCTTTATCATTCCTTTTGTTTTTGCCAGGATCGTGATGATGCTGGGTAACTGGGCACAACATTCATTTATTGATAAAGAAAACCCCGAGGATAATTTTACGAGCGCTATCAATTGTATCAATACCAAGTATAACAAAATGTGCTGGAATGATGGTTACCACACCGTACACCACCTTCGTCCCGCCCTGCACTATACCGAGATCCCCGGTGAGTTCCTGAAACTAAAGGATGAGTTTAAGCAAAAGAAAACATTCATATTCGACGGCGTACATTATCTCCACATCTTTATCTGGCTGATGGGAAAACGCTATGATAAACTGGCGGATAACCTGGTGAATATTGATGGCACTTTTTCCAGCCGCGAAGAAGCAATTGCTTTGATGAAGGAAAGGGTGAAGAAGGTCGGTTAGCGGCAGGAGGTGACACCCTTTTAAAAGGTGCACCTCCTGCCGGGCTACTGCTGCACCGGCAACCCGATCACCGGCACTGCCTTTTCCCTGATTAGCTGGTTGAGCTTCGCGATATCTTCTTCCTTTATCTTTTTCAATTTCTTTAATTGCTCATCCGTTTGGGCAGCCAGGTCGGCAAACACTTCTTTTACCTGCTTACTCGGCGCCATATTACCGCTATTGGCCGCATCGAACAATCCGCTCAGTTTATCATTGAGCCGGATCGGGAAGTTCAATACATCCTGCCCGCTTTTGGATTTGGTCTGGTA
Organism: Chitinophagaceae bacterium; assembly: GCA_031406595.1. Classification (GTDB taxonomy): domain Bacteria; phylum Bacteroidota; class Bacteroidia; order Chitinophagales; family Chitinophagaceae; genus JJ008. Next base: position 9,118 of record JANOHQ010000221.1, on the reverse strand, counting down.
CAATTTCTCTTCGATCACTGTCAATTGCTTATTGATACTGTCTGCCATCGTTTTGATCTCTTTGACCGAATCTTTTTGCTGGCGCCCGGTAAACTCACTCATCTGCGCCCGCAATGCCCGGATATCCTTGATCCCCTGCTGTACTTCGTTGAACTTATCCTTCACTTTTGCCAGGAAGTTGAACTGCTCTTCGTATTCGGCGGCTGTAACCTTATAATTCGGGTCTGCCTTAATAGTAAAGTTTCCTTCTGCCGAATCAGTACCGACTTTTAACCGGTAAGAATAATCTCCCGGTGGAGCGATGATACTTCCCGGAACTCCATTCCAGAGTATCATGCCATCAATGCGATCGGCTGCAGGGTACTGGAGATTCCAGGCAAACTGGTTCATACCGGCGCTGATCTCCATTTTATCAGCGGGCTCTTTTGCATCCGTAGCATAGATCCTGATCTTATTTTTATTCTTATCGAAGAAGGTAATTGATGCTTTGGTACTGTCTCCTATATTTTTCACATAATAATTAATAACAGCACCATTGGGTGGATTTGCCCCGGCATTCCTGGCTACCCCGAAATTGCCACCAAAAGAACCTCCGCCTATCCGCCAGAAACTGTTATTGGAAAACACATGAAGGGTCTTCGCTGCAATGCTGCTATTGAGTTGTTGCAAGACACTGAGGTCATCCAATACCCAGAAAGAACGGCCCTGTGTGGCAACAACCAGGTCATTATCCTTGATCGCCAGATCCGTTACCGGTACTTCAGGTAAATTCAATTGAAATCTTTTCCAGTTATTGCCGGCATCATAGCTGATATACATCCCGTATTCGGTTCCGGCATACAACAACCCTTCTTTTTTCCTGTCGGCACGCATGGCTCTTGTAAAATGCATCCGGTTGATCCCGTTTACAACCAGTTTCCAGGTCTTACCATAGTCTTCCGTGCGGTAGATATACGGAGCAAAATCATCGCTCTTGTATCTTGTGCCTACAAAATAAGCGGCGCCTTTTTTGAAAGGATCTGTTTCGATACAATTCCACATCATGGCTTTGGGGCAATCTTTGGGTGTAATGTTCTCCCAGTTCTTTCCCGCATCCCTGCTTACATGGATCAATCCATCATCACTGCCGGTCCATAACAGATCTTTTTCGATGACACTTTCTGCCGCGGTAAAAATGGTACAGTAATACTCCACCGATGTATTGTCTTTGGTGATCGGTCCACCACTAGGGCCTTGTTTACTTTTATCATTGGTAGTAAGATCGGGCGATATCTGTTGCCAGCTGGCGCCTTCATTTTCGGTAACGAATAAATGATTCCCCGCCACATACAACCGCTTTGGGTCATGGGGTGAAAAGAAGATCGGGAAGTTCCACTGGAAACGATACTTCAGTACATCGGCACCGGCGCCCATCGGGTTATCCGGCCATACGCTGATCGCCCGGTTCTCACCGGTCTTATGATCGAGCCTTGATAAATAACCACCGTAGTTGCCGCCATACACGATATCCGGGTTCGATGGATCGGCCACCACGAAACACTTTCATTACCGGCGGTCACATCCCAGTCGCGATCAGTGATAGCACTGCCATAAGTTCTGTGCCTGATCCTGAGTGTCGAATTATCCTGTTGCGCACCGAGTATCCGGTAAGGAAAAGAATTATCGGTGGATACTCGGTAGATCTGCGCAGTAGGCTGGTTCATATAAGTACTCCAGTTGCCACCGGCATCATAGCTCACCTGTGCCCCGCCGTCATCCGCCACGATCATCCTGTTGCCATCTTCCGGATCGATCCAGAGATCGTGATGATCTCCATGCGGTGTGTTGATACCACGGAATGTTTTTCCTCCATCTGTACTCACCATAAAGCCAACATTGGGACAATAGACCTTGTTCTCATTTTTCGGATCTACAAATACTTTGGTATAGTACCAGGCCCGTTGACGGATATTGTTATCATTACTTTGTAATGCCCATGTTTCACCAGCATCACTGCTGGAGAACAACCCGCCTTTTTCATTTTCGACCAAACAATAGATCTTGTCAGTATTGGAAGGAGCTACGGCTACACCCACAATTCCCCATACTCCTTTTGGCAATCCTTTTTTGGAAGAGATATTGACCCAGGTCTCACCGCCATCTGTGCTTCTCCAGAGACCGCTTCCTGTTCCGCCGCTTTCCATTGAATGCGGTGTGCGGATCAGGCGCCAGGTTCCTGCATAAAATACACTGGGGTTACCCGGTTCCATCACAAGGTCGCTGCAACCGGTTTGATCGTTCACAAAGAGTGTTCGCTTCCATGTCTTACCACCATCCGTTGTTTTATAAATACCTCTTTCTTCATTGGGTCCAAATAAATGACCCATTACCGCCACCCAAACAATATCGGGATTGCGGGGATGAATAATGATACGTATGATATGCCGGCCATCTTTCAACCCGATATTCTTCCAGCTTTTACCAGCGTCCTCGCTTTTCCACATACCACCCAGTCCTTCGCTTACATTACCCCGCATGGTGTTCTCTCCTTCGCCCACGTATACCACGCTTTCATCAGAAGGAGCTATTGCTACCGCACCGATCGAGCTGCCATAATATTTATCGGAAACATTTTTCCAGTTGCTGCCTCCGTCTATTGTTTTCCAGACACCGCCACCCGTGGCGCCAAAATAAAAAGTATTCTTGTTTTTGTAACTCCCGGTAGCTGCACCACTCCGGCCACCCCGCCAGGGACCGATCAGCCGGTACTTTGTTTTGGATAATAAAATGGAGTCGCTATTGACGGCAACTGGTTTGTCCGGGTTGGTCTTTTGCGCATCCGAACATAATAATGAAAACAGGCAGGCGAATAAAAGGAGCTTTCTCATACTAATCAGCGGGTTGTTTATAGTCCCAAGTTAATAATTCATTTCAGGAAGGCCATAGAAAAATCAACGCAAGGCCGCAGAGGATCAACAGGCCAAACAGGATTGCCACCGTTTTTCCCAGTTGCCTGCCGCCGATAACGATCGCAATCCCTGCTTTGAAAACAAGGTTAGAAAGGGCCGCCACCATTACCAGCCTCCAGCCAAGGGAGGCTTCGATCGTTTTTTGTTCCGTCATTTTTGCGGTAGACAGGGTGATGGCATCCAGGTCGGTAAGACCGGAGACAACAGAAACAGCATATAATGCATCATTTCCAAATTTGTTTTTTACAAAGGCCGAAAGAAAACTGATCAGGCCATAGAGTAACGCAAAAATAATAGCTCCTTTCAGTTGCGCCGGGTTGGTCTGTTCCGGCATCGTACTTTTTTCTTTCCGATGTTGAAAAAACAATATAGCGATCAGTATCACCATCGCTGCCAGCTCAATACCCAGCGGAAATAAAAAGGTTTCAATATGCGACGGGGCCACTAAGCTGATCTCTGCCATCACTCTTACCAGCGATACGCCTGAGGCTGTTACGATCACAAACGCGGCCAGGCTGGTGGATGTTACTGTCTTTCCCAGTTTTGAGTAGGACATGGTAGTTGCCGTACTCGATATAAGACCACCGAGTATTCCCCCCAGGAATACGCCGGCTCTTTGGCCCACGATCTTGTACAAAAAGTAACCGGTAAGACTGATCCCAACGATCAGCACCACCATCAGCCAGATATTACGGGGATTCAATGATCCATACTGGTCATAGGTACGGTCAGGCAGCACCGGCAATATCACCATCGATATCAGTACAAACTGCATGACTGCCCGGAGGTCCTTGTCGCCGATCCTGTCTACCCATCCATGTAAACGCGTTTTAAAATGAAGCAGCAAGGTGACGATCCCCGTTACGACCACCCCGATCGCCAGTTCTCCAAAAACAAGATAAGCGCCGGTGGCATACATGATCAATACTGCCACTTCCGTGGTGATACCCCCACCTTCCCATTCAGATTTTGGCCGTTGAAAAAATGTGATGATCAACAGCGCCGTGACTGCCAGTAAACCTGCCATCAATATCCAACCGTTGAATTCCCGGGCAAGCAACCCGCAAATGGTACCCAACAGAGTGATCAGCGGAAACGTACGTATCCCTGCTGTTTTTGAATCCGCGGATTGCCGTTGAAGTCCTACGAGTAAACCGAGCCCCAGCGATAAGAATAGTAATAACCAGGTATTATACTCCATACTGTTTCAAGTTACAACTTAAGCTGTGGAAATAAGGCTTCGGCTGCAATTGGATAGTGACTCATCTTGAAATTTAGCCGTTTAAATGAGGATAACTGAACCACATAGAAACATCAGAAACATAGGCAAACACATAGACCTCTATGTGAAATCTATGTACCCCTGCCTGCCGGCAGGCAGGTATGCTCCTACTGTAGTTCAAAATAATTTCAAACTGACCCACTACCCACAATTGGCTCACCGGTGCTTTCAGAACTCTGTTCTATCTTTACGACAATCAAATCGAATTTCCCATGTCCTCTTTTTCTGTCAGCGGTAACCTTGTCGATATTCACCAGCAACGGATCTACCCGGCAACGGTTACTGTTGAGCATGGAAAGATCGTATCCATTGAGGAGCAGGCTGAGCCTTCCAGTGTTTTTATTCTCCCTGGTTTTATCGACAGTCATGTCCATATTGAAAGCTCCATGCTGGTGCCATCTGAATTTGCCCGCCTGGCTGTTGTGCATGGCACGGTGGGAACGGTGAGTGACCCGCACGAGATCGCCAATGTATGCGGGATGGAAGGTGTGGAATTTATGATAGAGAACGGCAAGACGGTTCCCTTCAAATTCAATTTCGGGGCACCGAGCTGTGTACCGGCCACAGTATTTGAAACTGCGGGTGCGGCACTAAATGCGGATGATGTAGAAAAGCTATTACAACGGGATGAAATAAAATACCTGAGCGAGGTGATGAATTTCCCGGGAGTGTTGTTCGAAGATGAAGAAGTAATGAAAAAGATCGCCGCGGCACATCGTTTACAAAAGCCGGTAGACGGTCATGCACCGGGCTTACGAGGTGATGATGCCAAAAAATATATTGCTGCGGGTATTACCACCGATCACGAATGTTTTACGGAAGAAGAAGCGCTGGATAAATTGCAGAACGGGATGAAGATCATCATCCGGGAAGGCAGTGCTGCCAAAAACTTTGAAGCGCTGATCGGTTTGTTAAATGATTACCCGAACCAAATGATGTTTTGCAGCGATGATAAACATCCTGATAGTTTGGTGTTGGGGCATATCAACCAGCTTTGCTCCCGGGCGGTTGCAAAGGGTATCGATATTTTTAAAATATTGAGAGCAGCCTGTGTGAATCCTGTTCAGCATTATAAGCTAGATGTGGGCTTGTTGCAGGTTGGCGATCATGCGGATCTTATTGTGGTAAAAGATCTGGAGAAATTTGAAGTTATAAGAACATTCATCAATGGTGAGCTGGTTGCAGAAAACGGTGTTTCCCATATCAAAACCTCCAAATCAGGGTTGGTGAATAATTTTTCCTGTACTAAAAAAGAGGTGGCGGACTTTACAGTAACGGTTGACTCTTCTCTTTCATTCTTGCCAGCCATCGAAGCGCTGGACGGACAGTTGATCACCAACAGCGTTAGCTACCAGCCCCGGATCGTTGATGGAGAAATGCTGAGTGATACCTCCACCGATATTTTGAAGATCGTAGTGGTGAACCGTTATACCAATGTACCGGTTGCCAAAGCCTTTATTAAAAACTTTGGCTTAAAAAAAGGGGCATTGGCTTCTTCGGTGGCACATGACAGTCATAATATTGTTGCCGTAGGTGTAGACGATGAAAGCATCTGCCAGGCGGTGAACCTGGTGATAAAAGAAAAAGGTGGTATAAGTGCCGTCTCTCCCTCCCCTGGAGGTGCCGGAACGGCAGGAGCGAAGTTCGGGAGGGAGGTCACCTTAGCGCTACCCGTAGCAGGGCTGATGAGTAATGAAGACGGATACAAAGTAGCCGCTGAATATACCGCTATCGACAGAATGACCAAGGAAGAATTAGGATCAACTCTTGGTTCTCCTTTTATGACACTTTCTTTTATGGCCCTGCTGGTGATCCCGCATTTGAAACTGAGTGATAAGGGGTTGTTTGATGGGGATAAATTTGCGTTTGTGGTGTAAAGTCCGGTTCTTTCAATACAAAAAATAGATCGGCTTCCCTATTAAGTTTTTTTTGGAGTTCATATCATGTGCAGAACTGTACAGATAACAATTTCTTACTATACTTTACTTTGCGTCAAATTCTTTTTGAAAATTGGGCAAACACTCCAACTATACCAATAATTTCAAAGTGACGGATACTTCACCTGCACCAAGCATTATTGTCCCCTTTTTTTTATACTGCTAAACACCAGGTCTTCCAGAAAAGCAACAATCTTTGATTCATCTTTATCCTTTCCAAAATCAGTTAAAGAGGGAAGATTATTCATAAAAAAATTCTGGAAATGTGCCATTTCAAAAATGGTACTTGATAAAGATTTTGGAAACTTATATTTAGGGTTACACTCAAGAATAATATCGCCAATTTTTGCACAAAGATCTTTGTAAGGTTTAAATAGTTGGTCTTTATTATCCTCAGATACATGTTTGGTTAAATAAGCCTTCGTGCCTTCTGAAATTATGATCTGGTGAAGAATATTCTCATTTATATAACTGGTTCTGATATCATCCTCTACAGTAGTAGCTAATAACTGAATAACCTTCTTAAGTTTTATTACAGGGTCTTTAATATTGGCCGTGCTAAAAGCAATCCTGTATTCAAGCCAGCTCCAATACCAGGCCGTAATATATATCAGCAAACGGTGTTTATTTTCAAAGTACCGGTATATGCCAGCTTCGGTGGTGCCAATATCTTCAGCCAGTTTTTTAAAAGTAAATGATTCAAGGCCGTTTTTATGTATTAATTGAATGCTGTGTAATATAATTTTTTTGCCCAACTCGGTTTGCTCCGGATTTCTAAGAAATAGTTTCTCATTCATTTTAATCTGTAGTCGTAATTCCATGCCTGTCCTTTTAAATATTTAAAACTACTCCGTTTCGGTTTGCTTTTGCAAAATTAATTAAAAGTTTTACAATTCTATGAGATAGTAATACTATTATTTAAGATATTAATACTATCTTTACCATTCATAACTTAATGACCATTGATTATGCAAGTAAAAAGCATGTTTAAAGAATTGAAAAGCGACCTCCCGGCGAGTATCATCGTTTTTTTTGTGGCTGTTCCTTTATGTTTAGGTATAGCTTTGGCTTCCGGGGCGCCATTATTTGCCGGAATTATTGCCGGAATTGTAGGTGGTATTATAGTGGGTATTACAAGTGGGTCGCCGCTTGGCGTTAGTGGCCCCGCTGCCGGATTGGCCGTAATAGTGTTAACCTCTATTGCAGCACTTGGTTCATGGCCTGCCTTTTTATTAGCCGTTGTGCTAGCCGGAATTTTACAGCTTGTTATGGGCTTTGCTAAAGCAGGTTTTATTGCCTACTTCTTTCCCTCCGCAGTAATTAAAGGGATGCTTACAGGTATAGGGCTGCTGATTATTTTAAAACAAATACCACATGCGTTAGGTTGGGATAAAGTTACTGTTGGTGATGATGCTTTTATTCAGGCAGATGGGCAAAATACCTTCTCTGAAATTTCCAGAGCAGTCGAGTTTATAACACCCGGTGCAGTTCTTATCGCCGCCATATCAATAGCCATCCTGATATTATGGGATAAGGTATTAACAAAAAGATATAAAGTATTTAAAGTAATACAGGGACCAATTGTGGTGGTAATACTTGGTATTGCACTCAATTATCTGTTTCAGAATGGAACACTAAATTTCAGTCTTGCCGAAGATCAGGTAGTAAAGCTTCCTGTTGCAAATAGTTTAGCGGAGTTTTTCAGCTTTTTTACTTTCCCCGATTTTTCCGCAATTACAAACATCAAAGTTTGGGAAGTTGCAGTTGTGCTGGCCATTGTTGCAAGTTTGGAAACATTGTTATGTGTGGAGGCTACCGACAAAATGGACCCACAAAAAAGGATTACACCTACTAACAGAGAGTTGAAGGCACAAGGTTTAGGAAATATTATTTCCGGTTTTATTGGCGGGTTACCTATTACCCAGGTAATTGTACGCAGCACAGCTAATATCACATTTGGCGGCAAAACAAAAATGTCGGCCATACTGCATGGTATATTTTTACTAATCAGTGCTATTACCATTGCAAGTTTACTGAACAAGATTCCTCTTGCCAGTTTAGCTGCCATATTGATTATGGTTGGTTATAAATTAGCTAAACCCGTTTTATTTAAACAGATGTATAAATTAGGCTGGGAGCAGTTTGTGCCTTTTATAGTTACTATAGTTGCCATTTTATTAACCGACTTACTAAAAGGAATTACGGCAGGATTGGTAGTGGGTGGCTTTTATGCCTTGCGACACAGCTTTCGCAATTCGCACCATATGAAAGAAACTATTACCACAGAAGATGACATACAAACTTATCACCTTGTTTTAGCAGAGGAAGTTTCATTCTTTAATAAAGCCAGTGTAGTAAAGGAATTAGAAAAAATACCGGCAAACTCAAAGGTGATTATTGATTTTTCAAACTCAAAATCCGTAGCATACGATGTACTTGAATTAATAAGGGATTATGAGATTAATGCTAAGACCAAGAACATCACTGTTGAGAAAATAAAATTTATCGAACCGGCTTATTCATAATCAATTAACAATTAAAAACAATTAAATGAAAACATTAACTAAAGAAATGCAGACTGCTATTACACCAGCAATGGCACTGGAAATTTTAAAGAAAGGAAATGACAGGTTTGTAAATAACCTGAAAGCAAACCGGAATCTTTTGCAACAAGCTAATGAAACATCAGTCGGGCAACATCCCTTTGCCGTTATTTTGAGTTGCATTGATTCCCGTACTTCGGCAGAGTTTATTTTTGACCAGGGTTTGGGCGATGTGTTTAGTGTCCGTATTGCCGGCAATATTATCAATGAAGATATTCTGGGCAGTATGGAATTTGGCTGCAAAGTGGCCGGCGCAAAAATTATTGTAGTGTTGGGTCATACAAAATGTGGCGCAGTTAAAGGGGCCTGCGACCATGTGGAAATGGGAAACCTTACTGCTTTACTTTC
>JANOHQ010000179.1:0-2347 GCA_031406595.1 Chitinophagaceae bacterium | reverse complement strand
GTTAACATCTGGTATCGCCCGGGAGTAGACTATGTTATGGGGGCCGATGGAGAATTAAGGGATCCCAATGCGCCGGTAACTGCACCCGGTAATAAGAATGATTACCGTTATGATCAAAAAGACACTGTACCGGTAAATGATATTCAGAAACAAATTGAAGAAGAGGAAAGAAGAAAAGAAGAAAGCAACCGGGAAAGCGAAAGAAGAATAAAAGAATTAAAGGATAAACAAAAAGTGAAAGAGAACAGGATATCAAAACTCGTTGACAAAGGAGTAGTGAAAAAAAGCAACGAAGCTTTTGCGATCGCCCCTTCACCAGTCTCCTCGCTCGTACAATGGTTTTAATATAAACTCGGTTGAAGTTGGATCCTGTCAAAGCAGGAAGGAAAAGTCCTGTTAAGCCAGGGCTTTTCTGTTTTTGCTTTGCGTTGCTCGCAATGACACAGAGAAAAAGGGCACTGAGGTAAATTACCAAAGCGCAATATTTTATCTTTATCAGCATGAAAGACAATTTTTCCCAACAGGCATCGCTGTATGCAAAGTATCGCCCCGCGTACCCGCCGGAACTTTTTGATTTTATACTACAGCATCCTGAAGCAAAGAAATGCGCCTGGGATTGTGCCACCGGAAACGGGCAAACGGCAAAAGAACTGGCGAAGCATTTTGATGCCGTATATGCGACGGATATCAGTCAAAAGCAGCTTGATCATGCAGAGCGGGCGGACAATATTTTTTATTCCCTTCAACCGGCAGAGGAGACGAATTTCAAAGAGAACCAGTTTGATCTTGTCACCGTATCCCAGGCATTGCATTGGTTTGATTTTGATAAATTCTATGCGGAAGTAAAAAGAGTCACAAAACCCGGTGGGTGGATCGCCGTTTGGATGTATGGAGGGCTCACTATATCCCCGGAAATAGATCAATTGAAACAGGATCATTATTCCAATACGCTGGGACCTTACTGGGACAAGGAAAGAAAACATGTAGACGATAATTATGCAGGGATCCTCTTCCCTTTTGAAGAGATCGGCTGCCCGGTATTTTCTATCCGGTACGAATGGACCCCTGAGGATCTGGAAGGATACCTGAATACCTGGTCGGCCCTGCAGAAATTCATCGCGGCAAAAGGATTTAACCCGGTCGATAATTTGATGAAGACCATCAACCAGCACTGGAGAGAAGGAAAAAGAGAGATCAGTTTCCCCCTGCACTTGCGGATGGGCCGGATTGACAAATGATTTTACTCTACATTTGCGAACAATTTTGCCGATATGAAAAATACCCCTTTCACAGAAAAACATATTGCCCTTGGAGCCAAAATGGCTGAGTTTGCCGGCTACAATATGCCCATTTCTTACACCGGAATCAATGATGAACATGCTGCGGTCCGCAAAAACGCCGGTGTATTTGATGTAAGCCATATGGGCGAGTTTATTGTAAAAGGAGAGCATGCATTGGATCTTATTCAACGGGTGACAAGCAATGATGCTGCAAAACTGAAAGCAGGACAGGCACAATACAGTTGTCTCCCGAACGAGCAGGGCGGTATCGTAGATGACCTGTTGGTCTATTGCATCGAAGAAAACAAGGTATATATGCTGGTGGTGAATGCGTCCAATATTGAAAAGGACTGGAACTGGATACAGAAGTATAATACCAACAAGGCCGAGATGCAGAATGTATCTGACAAAACCTGTTTACTGGCGATACAGGGTCCCAACGCCACAAAGATCCTCCAGGCGCTGACGGATATGGATATTTTGAACCTTAAATATTATACATTCACCAGGGGAAAATTTGCCGGAGTTGATAATGTAGTGGTCAGTGCAACAGGTTATACCGGCGCAGGTGGTGTGGAGATCTATTTTGAAGATAAGGATGGTGCTGCTGATATCATATGGGATGCTATTTTTGCAGCGGGCGGTCCGCAGGGATTAAAACCCGTTGGACTGGGTGCAAGAGATACCCTTCGCCTGGAAATGGGATTCTGTTTATACGGGAATGATATTGATGATACCACTTCCCCGATGGAAGCGGGATTAGGCTGGATCACTAAATTCACGAAAGACTTTACTTCAAAAGAAAAATTCGCGGAGCAAAAAGCTGAAGGGGTGGAAAAAAAGCTCGTCGGTTTTGAAATGCTGGAAAAAGGGATACCGCGGCACGGATATGAAATAAAAGATATGGAAGGGGCCGTAATAGGGAATGTTACTTCCGGAACCCAATCTCCCAGCCTGGCCAAAGCGATCGGTATGGGATATGTACGGATGCCTTTTGCGGCTATTGACACGGAGATATACATTAAAGTGCGGGATAAACTGTTGAAGGCAAAAGTTTCTAAAATTCC
>JANOHQ010000149.1:0-2778 GCA_031406595.1 Chitinophagaceae bacterium | reverse complement strand
CCTTCCAATTTTGCCTGACCAGGTCAGATAATTCCGACACAAAATTATACTCATCGCTAAGCGTAAACCGGGCGGCCTGCTCCTTTGTAAGGTATGGATAGGTGATAAGAAAATATTTAACCAGGCAACCCTTAATAACATCAGCAGGAGCAACGGGTGACACTTTCATTTGCGCACCCCGCTTGTAATAATAAGCGGCTTTCTCAGTATCCCGTTGAATTCCATTACCATTTTCATAAAGGGCACCCAATTTTTGGGCGGCTTGCACATCGCCGTAGGTAACAGCCCGTTTATAATAGCTGATAGCCTTCGTAACATCCATTTTTACTCCCTTGCCTTCCGTGTAAATATCACCCAGCCCGACCAATGCAGGGGTATTGTTTTTATTTGCTTCCAAAGCAAGCGATGAAAAAGAAGGCTCTGTAATAGTTTTTTGTGGAAGCGCTTTCTTAGCAAACAAATTTGCCTTATGGTATATAAAGTACCCGTCATTAAAAAATCCCTGGACAAAATTGCCATACTTAAAAAAAGTTTCTGAGGGCGAAATTATTGTATCCGTATTCATATGCCGGTAATACAAAAAACCTTTTCCATCCGGCCGGCCTTTTTCAAATGAACCAAAATAAAACAGGTTCTCGTTATAATAGTAGATACCCTTGCCGGTAAATGCAGGGTCCTTTCTTATCCCGTCACTCCCAAATAACCATCCACCTGAACCTCCACCATATTGAACCAGCTCCCTGTATATTCGGACAGGAGGCATACCAGCTTCTTTCTCCTGCTCCTCATCACCCCAACCCACTTCCATAGAATGTGTATACCCGTTTCGAAAAGGGGAAAATGCCTCCCTGAACAACTTCATATCCGGCATAAAATCAAACTGCTCTGCTCCATCTCCTGGCTCCCCGGTTTCGGTCTTGCTGTTTTTAAAGTAATACCCCGGGCCGGTTGTATGCTTAATAAAAAAACCGTTGAAAACACTTCCATTTTGGTAAGTGGCCACACCATAAATTGGACGCAGGTATTCATCGACTATCCCGGTAAATGTTTTAAAAGTATCTGTCGCCCCATATTCTACTGTTGCGTACCGGATTTTGCCCCATTGTGTCCATGCCACGGCTTTTTTATAATTATATTTTTGCGCCTTTCCAAGCAGGCTAATCTCCCCATTGCTATAATATTGCTTTTCAAATAGGTCAAACTCTCCTTTATTTAAATCTACAGTAGAAGTATCTACCCGCTGCCCAGGGTTAACCGGCCTGTAATTATCTATTTCAGTGGCCCGGTTTAGCGGGTAGTATGTCACAGTTTGTTCGCCCACGCATAGTGCTCCGCTGTCTTTAAAAACCCCTTTTGTGATATGATAGACAAGGTTTATATTTCTCAGGTATCGTTCCACAAATCCCGTACCTCCATATCCGGATAAAAATACGGTCATCCAGGTTCCGTTGCCATTTATACAATTCCCATCAACACAACCTGAATACAAATGATTCATCGTTGATTTTACAAGCGCACTTTTAATGGTTTGAGGGGCTGGATAAAGTTCAGCCGGGGTTAAAACCGACTGGGCTTTTACAACAGTGGTCGTTAATAAAGCAATTAGTATAAGCGGCTTTCTCATCAATTTATCTGTGTGGGTTTTTGGGATGCAATGTTTTCCTGAAAATATACTCCAAATTTTAAAAAAAAGAGCGTCCCTGCCATACCGCCTGGAGGGTATTTTCAAGGAGGAATAAGGGAAACACCCTTAACTTCGTCTTCCTTAAAACCAACTTTTTATGTCACAAGTTTGGAAAGACTACCAGGAAAAGAATAAAGACCGTTTTCTCAATGAAATGCTCGACCTTCTCCGCATTCCTTCTATCAGCGCTAAAAGCGAGCACAAGAACGATATGCAAAAATGTGCCGAAGCAGTAAAGAAAAGTCTGCTGGACGCCGGATGCGAGAAAGCTGATGTAATGACCACCGATGGTCACCCGGCGGTATATGGCGAGAAGATCATTGATCCTTCCAAACCTACTGTGCTGGTATACGGGCATTATGATGTGCAACCGCCCGAACCACTGGAACTCTGGACCAATCCTCCATTTGAACCTACAATCATCGATGGAAAGATCTTTGCAAGAGGAAGTGCGGATGATAAAGGTCAATTCTATATGCATGTAAAAGCATTGGAAACCCTGGTGAAGACCAATAGTATGACCACCAATATTAAATTCCTGATCGAGGGTGAAGAAGAAATAGGCTCACCCAACCTGGGAAAGTTTGTCGCAGCGAATAAAGCCCTGCTAAAAGCCGATGTGATCCTGATCAGCGACAGTTCAATGCTGAGCATGGAAAATCCCTCGTTGGATACAGGCGTACGCGGGTTAAGTTATATCCAGGTGGAAGTGACCGGTGCCAACCGTGACCTGCACAGCGGTACCTATGGTGGTGCCGTAGCAAATCCGATCACCATCCTCGCACAGATGATCGCCAGTTGTCATGATAAAAACAACCATATCACTATTCCCGGTTTCTATGATGATGTAGTAGTGGCCGGACCGGAAGAAAGAGCGCTGATCAACAAAGCGCCTTATGATGAGAAGGAATACATGGACGACCTGGGTGTAACAGAACTTTGGGGTGAAAAAGGCTACAGCACCTATGAAAGAACGGGTATCCGTCCTACGATCGAGGTCAATGGCATCTGGGGTGGTTATACCGGCGAAGGAGCAAAAACAGTATTGCCTTCCAAAGCGTATGCAAAGATATCGGCGAGACTGGTGCCGAACC
>JANOHQ010000075.1:0-25239 GCA_031406595.1 Chitinophagaceae bacterium | reverse complement strand
CTGGCGGCTTTTCCTGACCAGGCTAAATTTCTCCGGATCTTTACCCCGACCAACGATTTCATCAAAGCGAATTTTATCACTTTCAATTACAGTTTGAATATCAGCCCCCGTTCACTGTTGACAGCGGGCGATCTGAAAGGGTTACAAAAATTCGTGTCGAAGCTCAATTTTGTGACCAGTTTCCAAACCAGCAAGAAATCGATCGCCAAAGGAACTTTTGAATTCAACCCTTTTAAATACGGGGTGAATGATACGGCGCTGGTAACCTTGAATACAACGATCCTCAATACGATCTCCTTTAACCGGTTCAACAGCAAATGGGGAATGGATCTCAGCAACCTGCGGAATAATGGAAAGACATTGCTGACCTATGGATACGAAAGTCGCAAACTCAATGACTGGCTGATCAAATGGCGCTGGAATATCAGCCGTTCTTTTTCGCTTACGCTAAATGGGAAGAAAGGAGAGAACGCTTTGTATACGCCACAATTTGCCAACAGGAATTACCAGTTGACCAGTTATTCAGCGGAACCTTTTCTGACTTTTATCCAAAAAACTGCTTTCCGGCTGGTGACCAGTTATAAGTATGATACCAAAAAGAACCTGCCCTTGTATGGCGGCGAAAGATCGGTTTCCAATTCACTGAACCTGGAAGCCAAGTATAATATCCTGCAAAGCAGTTCGCTGATCGGGAAGTTCACTTTTAATGATATACAGTATAAATTCCCGGCTAACACAACGGTCAGTTATATCATGCTCGATGGATTATTACCCGGTAAGAACTATCTCTGGTCGCTGGGATTGAGCAAGCGTTTGCTGAACAACCTCGAATTGAATTTCCAGTATGATGGAAGAAAGTCGGGGACATCGAAGACGGTGCATATTGGGAGAGCGGCTATTACGGCGTTATTTTAGCCGCGGGCTATGGGCTGGAGCACTTATTGTCAAATTTCCTTTTTGTTCGAATCGTTTTGCTTTAGCAGACTAGTTGCAATCATAGTGGTTTTTGGTCAGAGTTATCTGCCAGCAGCCCAAAGCCCAAGGCCAGCAGCCAAAATGTTTGATTGAGCTATCGCAATATTTAAACGTTGAACCTAAAATGCATTACATCCCCATCCTTCACCAGGTATTCCTTTCCTTCGATCCGTAGCTTACCCACTTCGCGGGCGGCGGCTTCGGAACCGTATTTTACAAAATCGTCATACCCGATCACTTCCGCTTTGATAAATCCTTTTTCAAAATCGGTATGGATCACACCGGCAGCCTGGGGAGCTTTCCATCCCTCCTGGATCGTCCAGGCACGTACTTCCTGTACACCGGCCGTGAAATAAGTATACAGGTTGAGGAGTTTGTAAGCAGAGTGGATCAGCCTGTCCAGCGCCGGCTCCGTCATTTTATATTCTTCCATGAATAGCTGGCGGTCTTCCAGGTTCTCCATTTCCGCGATCTGGGCTTCGATATTATTATTCATGATGATCACTTCCGCTTTCTCATTCTTTACCGCCTCTTTCAGGATATCGGAGAACTTGTTGCCGGTATGCATCGATGGCTCATCCACATTCGCAACATATAATACCGGCTTATCGGTCAGCAACATCAGGTCAGCGATCGCCAATTTTTCTTCCTTGTCAAGATCCATTTCACGAATACTTTTTCCTTTTTCCAAATGGTCTTTGCAGCGAACCAGCACTTCCAGTTCTGCTTTAAATTTCGGATCGAGTTTGATCTGTTTTTCTGTTTTCGATATCTTCTTTTCTACGCTCTCCAGGTCTTTCAGTTGTAGTTCCGTATCAATGATCTCTTTATCAGCTACCGGGTTAATCGCTCCTTCATCACGCAATACATTCTCGTCTTCAAAACAGCGCACTACATGAATGATCGCATCTACTTCCCGGATATTACCCAGGAATTTATTGCCCAGTCCTTCGCCCTTGCTGGCGCCACGAACCAGGCCGGCAATATCCACGATCTCGATCTGGGTAGGTACGGTACGGTTAGGAACAACCAGCTCCGCCAGTTTATTCAACCGGGGATCCGGAACATCTACCAACCCGACATTGGGATCGATGGTGCAAAAACGGTAATTACTCGCCTGTGCTTTGGCACTGTTGCTGACGGCGTTGAATAAAGTCGATTTTCCTACATTGGGTAAGCCTACGATTCCTGCTTGCAAAGCCATTGCTATTTAAGATTTTATATTTAAGATTTAAGATTGAAATGGTGGTGTCCAATCCTGACTTTCTAAAAGAGGCGCGAAGATACGAACTGTAACGTTAGTGGGGAAAGCTAGTGAAAGGAGAATATAGTGGTTTTTGTAGTCTTTTTGCAATGGCAGGCCGACAAGTAAAAACTACTGTGAAAAGATGCTTTTGGTTTTTAGCCGAAAATCTTCAATCTTCAAGTGCAAAATCGGCAATCTTCAATCCAAAATATTCAATAATCTATGGCTTTGAGCAGGATATGGACAGCTTTTATCATCATTGCTTTGCTGGTAGCGGCAGGCAAGTTCTTTTTTCAGCCAGGGCAAAAGCAAATATTCAGCCACCTGGTTTCAGGAAGGAACACAGATACGGCCAGCAGTCGTGAGGTTACATCTGAAGATATCCCGGAGGCCATTTTAGCAAGGGTGACGGACAAACCGCAGGTTCATGGCAAGGAAAAGATAGTCAAGTTGTCTAAACCGGTCTACAATGTCTATATATTGCAAAACAATAATAGCTCTATCGATACAGCCAGCAAAAGGTCTTTTTTACCTGAGTCTTTGCCTGCTACCGAAAAGAAAATATTCGATTCATTGGGTCTCGTAGAATGGCAGGGTCAGCTTTACGAAAAAAAAGAGACCAGGAAATACATTGCCTATAAACTGCTTCCCGCTAATGGCATATTTGAAACCTGCCGGGATGCTGTTAACCTCTGCATCGGGCTGATTGGTGTCATGGCCCTGTTTATGGGATTTATGAGTATTGCTGAAAGGGCAGGGGGTGTAAGATACCTGTCAAGGGTGATCGGGCCTTTCTTCTCTAAGATATTCCCGGAAGTACCAAAAAACCATCCTGCTCACGGGCATATGGTCATGAATTTTTCGGCCAACCTGATGGGACTCGATAACGCGGCCACACCTTTTGGTATCAAAGCCATGGAAAGCCTGCAGGAGATCAATCCTGATAAGACAAGGGCTTCCAATGCTCAACTGATGTTTCTTTGCCTGCATGCATCAGGACTTACGCTGATCCCTACTATCATTATTGCCGACAGGGTGGCATTAAAATCCCAGCACCCCACGGATATTTTTATTCCCTGTATGATCGCCACTTTTGTGGCCACCATCGCGGCCATGTTTATCGTGGCTTTCCGCCAGCGTATACGCATTTTTCAACCCGTGATCATTTTTTGGGTACTCGGTATCTCAACAGTCATCGCGGCGCTGGTCTACTATATCAAATCGCTGGATGCCCAGGGTGTCCAGGTGTTCTCAACCAGTTTGAGTAATGGTATTATCCTGCTCATCTTCCTGCTGATTATACTCGGTGGTATCTATAAAAAGATCAACATATTTGATGCTTTTGTGGATGGGGCAAAAGGAGGTTTTGAAACCGCGGTCCGTATCATTCCTTATCTTGTTGGCCTGCTCGTGGCCATCAGCCTGCTTCGCAACAGCGGTGCTTTTGAATTTGTGCTGGATGGTATCAAATCTCTTTTCATCATGCTCAATGGCGATACAAGGGTTGTTGACAGTTTGCCCACGGCCTTATTAAAACCTTTGAGTGGGAGCGGGGCCCGGGCGATTATGATCGACACATTAAATGCCCATGGACCGGATTCATTTGCCGGGAACCTTGCTTCAGTATTCCGCGGATCGTCTGACACGACCTTCTACATCATCGCCGTTTATTTTGGCGCGGTGGGGATCAAGAATACGAGGTATGCGGTCTCTACCATGCTGCTGGCCGATCTTGCTGGTATCATTACTGCGATAGCAATGGCTTATATCTTTTTTGGATAAGAACCCGACCTGCCATCTTGCTTAACCTGGCTGTTACTAACATTTTTCCGGGGACTTCAAACTTATTTTCACGGGAAAAAAACATTTTTTTACGGGAAAAAACCCGGGGTCTAACGGGACCAAACACCGTATTTATCTCCTGATCATAATCAACCCCGTTTAAGGTTACGATTGTCTGACAATTGTATTTAATAAACGAAACAAATCGTAGGGTTTGGTAATAAAAATTTAAAGCAGGTATGATTTTTTTTTGGTGAAAATATTTATTAATTAATATTATATTGCTTAACGAAGAACGATTACTCTCCCACCAGAGTAGAGATTTAGGGTACGATATACCAACCGCACACAATGCCCAAAAACTGCTGCTTATCATTCTTAGCTGTTGCGTTATGTATATATAATGTTCAAGCCCAGGATAGTTTAACTAATCCTGGCGCAACGCTTCAAAGGCAGGTCTCCGCTGCCCGTAATACATTGTCCAAATTTTCTGTAAAAGACACTTTGCCATCTGTAGTCAGCATTAGCAAGAAACGCGATAAATCAAAAATCAATAAGAAGGACAACAATACGGGCAGTTCGTCAGATACATCAGTTCCCGGTAAAATCAACATAACAAATACTTATTTGAGCCGTGTGCTCGATATTGCACCACGCTATGAACATTCCGGTGATACGCTCTGGGTCAGAAGTGGCATTTGCAAAACGCTGAAAACGCAGATGTTTACAGGTGTTTACGAAAGGCCGGGTATATCGGTCAAAAAGCCGCCACTGTTCACTGTTTCAGGGAATGTTCAGTATGATTATCTCTACCGGTCGTTCGCTGATACTCCTTATTTCCAAAAGGATTTTCGTCAGCATACGATACAAACTTCCCTGGCGATATCAGTAAGGAACAATTATCCCTTTCATTTAAGATTTATCATCCGGAAAAGCAATTCTCCCTATTTCAGGGATTTCTTCGATGGCGGTTTTCTTTTTGACCGGCATACTTATTACAGGAACATGAAAAACCAGCTCCTGGAAAAAGTTTCCAACCAACTTCCTGAATTTTCATATCTCAAGGCGGCCGAGGTATTATTAAAAAAAGAGCTGACAAAATTCAATTTGTTGAAAGAAAAATTGAGTCGTCCCAATCTTGCCCAGCAAATTATCGAAGCCAGGGAAAAAAAATATTTCGATTCCTTAAAGAGCCTGTCAACAGGAATTCCGGTAGTAAAGAAACCGGGGGAAGTTGACTCACTTGTGGATCATATTGAAGATATCGTTTTAAAAAAGAAGGCTGAGCTCGACTCTTTAAAGCAGGTGATCGACCGCGTCCAGGGCAAGGTGGATAGCCTGAAGAATAAACTTTCATCGGCCATTGGCCTGGCAAGACAAAAATTAAAAAATGTCAATAGTTCCGCTGCAATGAAGGGGTGGATGCAACAGTATGGTATTGTCCAGGAAAGAAAAGGATTTGATGAATTTATCACCAATCTTAAGTCCATCAATATTGGCAGGACAATGCTCAATTATTCAGACCTGACCGCCCGCAATGTTTCTTTAACAGGGGTTAATGTGGAGTACAATCCTCGTATGTACATGGCATTTGCAGCCGGGAAAATTGATTATGGCTTCAGGGATTTTTTTGGCAAGAATACAAGGAGAGCAGGTCAGTATATAGTGATGGGGCGTTTAGGTATTGGTGATATAGAGAAAAGAGCTCTTATTTTCTCCTTGTTTACAGGAAGAAAAACGAATTACACTGCAGTGCTTTCTGATACGGTAAATGGAAATATCCAGCTCACCGGCTATTCCATAGAGGCGATCCTGAAAAAGGATGCAAGGAATTTTCTTAGTGCCGAGATCGCCAAATCTACAAGACCGCTGACGGGAAGATTTGGTGATAATAAGGAATTGAGCAGCCTGTTCAGGCTTTCAGATCAAAGCAACCTGGGTATCAGTTTGAATGGTCAGGGAGTCATTGTGCAAACCCAGACAGAAATAAGTGCGATGTTCAGGAAAACAGGGGAGAATTTTCAGTCGTTTAGTTTATTCAGTTATAATACCGATCAAACGGCCTGGCATATAAAACTTGATCAGCCCTTTTTTAATAAAAAGGCGACTTTTTCGGGCATGATCAGGAAGAACGATTTTGTCAACCCTTTTACCGAGAAGACGTTCAAAACAAGTACTGTATTCGGTAGTGTGCAGTTGGCCGTTCGTATACCCAAATTGCCTGCTTTTACGGTTGGTTATTATCCCGGGTCACAGTTATATATTGTCGACAGGGACAAGGTGAGAGAAAATGTATATTATGTATTGAACGGGACAATCATGTACCCCTACAAAATTGGCAGATCCCGTTGGCTTACTTCGGCAATTTATAACCAGTATACGAATAAGGGGACTGACTCCGGATTTATTAATTACAACGGCAGACATTATATGTTTTCCCAGGCCCTGTATGCTGGTAAACTGGAATACCAGGGAAGTTTAATTTATACCGATCAGCAGGAATTTAAATTTTATTCAGCAGAGGGAAATCTTGCATTCACCCCATCGCCAAGGATGCGATTGGGAGGAGGTTTGAAGTACAACAAAGTAATATCAGGTGAGATTTATTGGGGAGGCACCGGGCAGTTGATGATCGACATGAACCGGCTGGGAAACCTTCAATTGCAATATGAAAAGTCATTTTTGCCAACGATACAACAGACATTATTTCCGGTAGAAAGTGGTCGATTAACCTGGTTTAAAACATTTTGAAATGAAGAAACAACTTTTAATCATTTTATGGGTATTGATTTCGTTTCCGGCTTTATCACAGGTCACGGTCAATGTACAGTTGCCTCCAGCCGGTATGGTGCAAAAGGATCAGTTGTGGAACCTGGTAGTAATGAATAACAGCAACTCCACTATTGATGCTATGGTGTCTTTGGATATCCAGGACGCCGTAACCGGGCAGACAGTATTGTCTGCGGTAGGCAGAAATTTTTTGATCGGTAAGGGAGTGAAACTGCTCAGCATCAGGGATGTTCAACCTGTACAGTATAATTTCCTCGCCACGGAATTGAGCGGAACATTTATTCCGTTGGGAAATTATGTAGCCTGCTACCGGGTATCAAAGAACGATATCAAGGGACCTGTTCCAATAGCAGATGAGTGCCTGCGTTTGAATATTGCCCCGATGAGCCCTCCTTTATTGAATTTACCGGCAGATCGGTCAGCGTTGGAAACCCCGATCCCTCAATTCAGCTGGATGCCACCAACACCGTCGGATATGTTCTCCAACCTGAATTATGACCTTGTCATTGCGGAAATTCGCGAAGGCCAAACGCCTGCGGAAGCAGTTTTATACAATACTCCTGTTTATAGTGTGAACAATATAAAATCCTCATTTACGGTTTATCCCTCTACGTTTTCAAAGTTAAAAACAGGACAACAATACGCCTGGCAGGTTACAGCACGTAATGCTTTGAGTTTTTCAGCACAAACAGAAGTATGGTCTTTCAGCATCAGGCAACCCGATCCACTGAAGACAGAAATTTATACTGCCGGGTATGTCCAGTTGCAGGACCAGAACGAGCAATCAGGTATTAGTTTGTTAAAAAACAATGAAGAGTTACTGGTAAAATATTATTCATTTGATACGGACCATGAGACAACGGTGCGATTTGTTTCAGCTGATGGGAAATTGATAAAAGAGGTGAAACAACGAATTAGTTATGGTGATAATTTCCTTCGTCTCAAACTGGGTAACCCATTCAAGTCACAGGAGGTATATACAATAGCGTTACCCGACAGGCAGCATAAAATTTTTACGGCAAAGTTTAGCATTCAATAAAATTATCATATCCAATTCTAACATTTATGATTCAATTGTTAGCAACAAAGTACACAAAGCATATAGCGCTCTTGCTTGGATTTGTGCTTTACTTAGGATGGTTGATCCCTTTGTATGGCAATGATGGCACTGTCAAAAGGGAAAGTAAAGAGTATCTCTACTTTTTTAAACCCGACAACCAGGCTTTTCAGCCCGTAACCGGGGGATATAATATGAAGCCTCTTCCTGCCACGCAGTGTGAAAGGAGTTCCCAGGCACAGCAATTTGAATTACCCGTTACTATTGCGGGCGATGGTATAGAAAAAACCGATATCGATGGCCCCGGTCAGCCCGAAATGTCTGCATTCAAAGCTGCGGGTACCAGCGATATGGTCAGCCTTTTTTCGGGCGACTTCAGTTACAATATTCCTTTGCTCGATGTGGGAGGATACCCGGTCAATATTTTTTATGATGGAGGGATCAGCATGGAGCAGAGCGCCAGTTGGGTGGGATTAGGTTGGAATATAAATCCTGGAAATGTTAACAGGAATATGCGGGGTGTTCCGGATGATTTTAATGGAGATGATAAGATCATACAGCGGCAAAATATGAAGAAGAACATAACATGGGGTGTGAACCTGGGTGCAGACCTGGAACTCGTTGGAATTAAAAAATGGAATGCCGGCTTCTCGGGATCAGTAGGGGCATCGTTGGGAGTTTCTGTGAATAATTATCTCGGGCCTGCCATAGAACTTGGAATCAAAGGAACAACAAGTTTGACTCTTGGGGGAAAATCTGCTACTGAAAAGGGCCCGGTAGGTGTAAGCGGTGGCATGGGTCTTAACCTTAATTCGAGAAATGGCCTGACATTCAGCCCCTCACTGTCGGCAAGGGTTTCGCTTACAGGGACGCAGTTGTCTACCGGCGTTGGATTGTCGACCAGTTATAATTCCAGGACAGGTATAAAAGCAATGCATCTATCCGGCCAGGTTTCAGCTAATTATGATATGGTAAAAGGCAGGAATGATGATAAAAAAATAAGGGGCACGACAGAAGGTAGTGGTTCGATGGGAGCAAATATTCTAAGCTCCACGATCAGCTTTACAAAGCCAAGCTATGTTCCCACCATGCGTGCGGTCATCACAAATTCTTCGGGAGCAGGACGATTCCAGATCGGTGGGGCTATGTTTGGAGTGTACCTATCATTTGAAATCGAGGGTTATGGCCAGGTTTCAAAAATTGAAACGGCTGATCAAACACAATTCAAACCGATGGTTGGTTATTTATATGCTGAAAAAGCAAAGAATAACCGCGATGCGGTGATGGATTTTACGAGGTTCAATGATAAAGAAGTTACTCCCTCAACCACCATTATTTCTGTTCCGCAATATTCTTATGATGTGTTTACCATACAGGGCGAAGGTACAGGAGGCAGTATTCGTGCCTACAGGAATGACAATGGATATGTGAGGGACAATTTTACAGTATCCAAAGATAAAAGCTGGAGTGCCGGTATAGATATTGGTATACCGGGACATGTTGGTGGAAATTTTAATACCGTTAAAACACCAAGTTCGATAGGCGAATGGAATTATGGGAACAAGTTGAGAAATACGACCGGTTTCGGCACCGCATCTGAAGCAAAGGAAAATGTTTACTTCAGGAACCCGGGAGAAAACAGCGTTTTACATCCTAATCAATACGACAGCATTGGGGGAACAAGCCTCGTTCGATTTAAACTGGGTGGCACAAGAACTATGCCTACCATTGAACCTAAGCTGGAATTACTCAATGCTTCTGGTGTGGTGACGGGCGAACAGTACATTCAGCGTTCTATTGGTATTACGGACAGAGAAAAAAGGACCCAGGTCACCAGCTTTCTCACAGCCAAAGAGGCAAAAGATATCGGCCTGGATAAGAAAATAAAAATTTATGATCCTAATACCCTGTTGATTGCCGGCAATAAGCTCAATTATACCGAAGTAGAAAGAAATGCAGAGTTCAGAAAGGATCACCATATTTCGGAGGTAACCGTTACAGAAGCTAATGGCAGGCGATATGTTTACGGCCTGCCTGTGTACAATACCACGCAAAAAGATTTTACATTTACCGTGAGCAATGATTGTTCAAGCTGCGATATTGTCCCGTACTTAACGAGCGACACTTCGATTAACTCATCACATATCAACAGCGGCATCGGAGGCAAAGACGGCTATACGCAAACTACAGAAACACCCCCGTATGCGCATTCTTACTTGTTGAGCGGGTTATTATCACCTGATTATGTTGATGTGCATGGAGATGGTATTACTGAAGATGACCAGGGAGGTGCTATCAAATTCAACTACGTAAAAACAGGTATTCACAAATGGCGGACGCCCCATTCAACGGGTGCCAATGCAAATAGTAACCCCGGAAATCTATCGGAAACAAAAGATGATAAGGGCATGATCTCTTATGGAGAACGGGAGTCCTGGTACCTGCATTCGATCGAATCAAAAAGCATGCTTGCCTTTTTTATTCTTGAAGAAAGGACCGATGGTAAAGGGGCCAGTAATGAAGGATCAGGAATCAATTATTCGGATAATACCATGAAGCGGCTGAAGGAGATCAGGCTGTACAATAAAGCAGATCTCAAAGCTGGAGGCATTGCCGCGGCCAAACCCTTAAAGACGGTGCATTTTAGCTATAATTATTCACTTTGCACCAACACACCCGATAATACACCTGGTAATGGCAAATTGACCCTGGAAAGGATCTGGTTTACCTATAATGGCCAGACACGGGCCAATAAAAACCAATATGTGTTTTCTTATACTAAGGGAACTTCTGCCGTAACAGGTGAAAATCCTGTTTACCAACTAAACGCATCAGATCGTTGGGGTAATTATAAACCGCCCACTGATAATCCGCAATCAATGATGAACCGCGATTATTCTTACGCTTTACAGGATAAGACAAAGGCAGATCAATATGCCAATGCCTGGAACCTGAAGAAAATACTACTACCTTCCGGTGGCCAGATCGAAGTAGAATATGAGAGCGATGATTATGCTTTTGTACAAAACAAAAGAGCCGCAGTAATGTCAGGAATTATTGGCTTTGGCGATAATGCTTCAGGTTATACCGGCAATCTTTACCAGGTCAATGGTGCTTCCATAACGGAAAACGATTACATTTTCATAAAGGTATCGGAAGCCTGCGTCACAAAACAACAAGTCTACCAAAAGTATCTTGAAGGGGTAAGCCAGTTGGCTGTTCGTCTGAAAGTAATGATGCCTAAAGGAGCAGAATTTCTTACTTCCTATGCATCGGTTGAAGATTATGATGTATTTAATGGAGCGGGATTCCCTGCGATCTGGATCAAGATGAAAAAAGTGAACGGGGTAAGTCCGTTGTCGCAGACCGCTATAGAATTTCTGCGTCAGCATTTACCGGGCCAGGCTTTCCCGGGCTACGATGTCTCAGATGCATCAGGGATCGAAGTGATGTTGAACATGATATCAGGTTTGTTGGATGGTGTGAAATCCGCGTTTAAGGATATACCAAAACACCTGCGTCAGCAAGGACTTGCACAGGTGGTGGACGTTAACCAGTCCTTTATAAGGCTGAATGACCCGGATGGAGTAAAATTAGGAGGTGGATTACGAGTTAAAAAAGTAATGCTAAAGGATAACTGGAACAGGATGACAAACCAGTATGGGTCAATTTATGGGCAGGAATATAATTACACGACAAAAGAAATTTTCCTGGGGGCAGAAAGAACGATCAGCAGTGGCGTGGCTTCCTATGAACCATCGATAGGGGGTGAGGAAAATCCATTCCAGAGCATCGTACAGATCACCAATGAAGTACCCATGGGCCCCGCTTCCTATGGCGCAATTGAAATGCCGGTATTGGATGCCTTTTTTCCGGCCCCTTCAGTGGGATATAGTAAGGTAACGGTGACTTCCCTTGGCAAAAAGCAAAACCCCGATACGATCAACAAAAAAACAAGATCAGGTGTTGGAAGACAGGTAACAGAATTTTATACCGCAAAGGATTTTCCCGTTTATTACAGCCATACGCCACTTGACCCGGCAACCGATAAAACGGAACATGTAAATCCAACCTTTTCTTTTTTCTATAAGTATGCCATGGACAGCCGTGCTATCTCGCAAGGTTTCCTGGTGGCCACCAATGATATGCATGGAAGAATGAAATCGCAATCCTCTTATGCGGAAAATGATCCTAATACAAGAATTAATTATACCGAAAACTTTTACCGGAATACAGGCACAAAGGGGTTTGCGGATAAATTTGATTTTGTACATAGCAACCTGGGCGGAGAAGTCATCCAGGGTAATATGGGTATCGATATCGAACTGATGACCGATACCCGTGAGTTCCAGGTCAGAACAAACGGACTGGAAGTACAGGGCCAGGTAGACTGGATGTTACCACCGCCGTTTCCTTTGTGGCTTCCCTTTATCTGGCCGGTGGTCAGTGAAAGTGAAAATACCTACAGGGCAGTGACGACAACAAAAGTGATCAATTATCATGCAGTGCTTGATAGTATTGTTGTCATCGATAAAGGCAGCCAGGTGAGTACCAAGAACCTCGTTTATGATGCAGAAACAGGGCAGGTAGTCGTTAACCGTACCAACAATGAGTTCAATAAGTTTATCTATTCGGTTAACTATCCCGCGTATTGGGCTTATAGTGGAATGGGCCTGGCCTATAAGAATATAGATGCCGTTTACAGCAATGTAAATTTCACAGATGGAAGGATCGTTAGTCCTGCAATACCAGCTTCAGCATTTGAAAGCGGGGATGAATTGTATATAATCACGCCGGGTTCTTCATCAGCCTGCACTCCTGTTATGGAATCTCCCTCCGGTAATATAATAGTATGGGCGCTCGATTTGAATAAGAATAACAGTTCATTGACCAATACCACTCCCAATTTCATTTTCATGGATGTCACGGGTAAGCCATACAATCGCCATGGTGTTAAGTTCCGCATTGTAAGAAGCGGTAAAAGAAATATGCTGGGTCTTCCACTCGCTTCTTTTTCGATGATGAAAAATCCCGTTGATCCGACTACGCATAAACTGACCATCAATACGAATGGAAATGTGCTTGGTTCTTCTGCCGGCGAATACAAAGAAAAATGGCAGATCGATAATGATGCATTCAAAAAATATAGTATGGTATATAATCCTGTTACATGTTTGATGGAAGAAGTGGAAGACTGTAATGGGTATCTCGATAATAAGGTCAACCCTTATACAAAAGGTCTTTTAGGGAATTTTAAAGGCTATCGTACTATGGTATTTTATGGAGAACGTGAGCAGACCGATCCTACACTGCCGACCAACCTGCCGGTGAATGGTTTTCTCGCAAACTTTTCTCCTTACTGGAACTTCAATGCTTCCAATAACATGGTTCCTGATATCAGTAACACCAAATGGGTATGGAATACTGAGACTACCAGGTTCAACAGTAAGGGAGCGGAGATGGAAACAAAGGATGCATTAGGCATTTATACTTCTGCACAGTATGGATATGCTAAAACTTTACCGGTAGCTATTAGTAATAACAGCCGTTTTGGAAACGGGTTCTTTGAAGGATTCGAGGATTATAACTATTCAGATCTCCTCAATAACTCTTCTTATAATAGTTGCGCACAAAAATATGTTGATTTCAACGGGCTCGAGAATGGCGCAATAGTTAATGCACCTGCACTTGGTATCAATGCCCATACAGGAAAGCAGGTGCTACAAGTTAATGGTAACAGCACAGTGACAAAACAATTCAGTGTTTCGGGGATCAATGATAGCTATAACCTCGGAGTGACAACTGCGAGCCCTCAAACACCATATGAGTTGGGTGGAGATAGTTACTGTGATATTTTCCCGGACGGAATACCCGGCAGTTGTAACACATCGTTCAGTAATCTTGGCATGTATAGCAGTTTCAATATTGGTTGGTCAGCTACAGAATTCACATATGGATCAGAAGCTACGGGTCTGCAGTATGTAAGTATTCCGACGTATGGGTTGTATACATTCTATCTGTACATAAGGCTGGATCTTGGAAATGCATTTACAGGTATTGGTATTTATACGATCAATATCACGAATGTGGATGGCAGTGTCACTTTCCTTACTCATCAATTGGATTGTCCGGCACCTAACTGGGGCACGTTTATAGTAAATGACCAGACCGCTGCCTGGTTATGCGGAGGATTGTATAAGATTACCACTTCATTTACCAGTTTGTTTGATTTAAATCAGGGGGGAATCGGTTTCCCTACATCTGTACAGGGGGAAGCATCTTATTATGCAACTCCGGGGCTTACTTCTTATAAGTCATTAACCGGAAACCCGGGTTGTGTATTCACAAAACCTATCCCGCCTTCCTATGATATGATGAACACTAATTTCACTATCCCTGCTGCCAACAGCACCTGGAATAACAAAATGCTGTTCAGCGCATGGGTGAGGGAAGCTAACGCAAATATTTCCAATTACACCAATAATGAAGTGCAGGTGTATATCGGTGGTAATACGACTACCATTAAACCGACAGGTCCGGTAATAGAAGGCTGGCAACGTTATGAGGGATATTTCACTGTTCCGTATGGAGCTTCTTATGCAGAATTGCGACTTGTAAATAATAGTGGCAGCCCTATCTATTTTGATGATATACGCATTCATCCCTTCAATACCAACATGAAGAGTTATGTGTATGATCCTATTAACCTGCGACTCCGGTCAGAACTCGACGCCAACAACTATGCTACTTTCTATGAGTATGATGAGGAGGGAGTTTTGGTACGGATCAAGGCAGAAACAAGGGAAGGTATAAAAACAATAACAGAAACAAGAAGCAGCAAACAGAAGAATATTACAACATTTTAACTGGCAGAAATACAGATAGAATATGAGATGGAATAATAAATATGCAAAGGGGTTTGGAGGAATGTTGTTCATGCTGTTGCTGCATACAATTGCCATTGGCCAGAAACAAAAGAAAGATTCGTTGCTGTTGCTGAAAGAATTTGTTTCGGTCAATGCGGCTTACCAGCAAATGCCGCTTTACCTGAAACTCGAGATCAGGACGATCAATGTTCCGGGAACCGGCCAGGGAGATACTGCTGCAATGGAGGGAGAGTTCTTCCTCCATCCGGACAATTCCTATGTTCATTTTGGCGAATTCGAGCAACTCGTCAATGATTCGTTAGCATTATTGGTGAGCAATGAACTCCAGCAGATGATCCTATACACCAATGCAGGACCGATTGTGGCGCAAATGAAAAGGATGATGGGAGCCTCGCTGCCCGATTCGTCTGTACAAAAGCTGGGTGAACGATACAAGTCAGCCGCCACAGAAGCAGGGGAGATCAGAAGTATAATGCTGGAGAGTCGTTTGCCCATTTATTCAACTTCCATGCCTAAGGAAAGAATTGAACTCAGGTATGATAAAAAGACAAAAATGCCCCTCCAGGTAATTACTATTCAAAGACAGCTGATCAAAATTGATTCCATACAATTTGCCGGCTTGGGCGGTATGAAAGCATACGAGGGGTATTTGATACATGTTGGAGAAGGATATTTTATGATCCAGGAAAAAATGACAACATACGAGTATAAAAAAGTGGAACAGGCAACTCTTGCCAAAATTCCGGTGCTGCTGAGTGACAGGATCAGGCGAACAGAAACAGGGGAATATATACCGGTTCCAGGATTTGCATCTTACAAAATGACAATAAATGATTGAGCATAATTGAATGGCGAAAACCGACAATGCTTATGAACAAAGTATTTATCAAAATGAGACTTACCGCAGCCATACTGCTGGTGCTTTTTCTTTCGGTCAATAACCGGTCCAATGCACAGTTTGATGGCGGCGTGGAAGACCTGCCTGTTATCAAAGTCATTGGAACTGCCAATGGTGGGCTAATTCCACTTGCTACATCGGCCTGGGTTGATAATACATTTCAACCTGGTTATGAACAATCCAGGAAGATCACAAATATTGTCCGTCTTTCTTTGTTTGAGGAAACCAGCCGTTATCTTTCGGCCGATTTCACTGTTACGGTTCCTGTATTGATCGAGTACGGACCAGACGCTTTAACGACTTACCAGCACAGCCAAAGCTTTACCGTCAGTTATAATAAAACAGAAGGAGTTAAATATAATGCAAAGAACTATTTCAGTTTTGAAAATGCTGCATACGTAAAGATCACGATAAATGGAGCTATCTCACCTGCATCTGCGGGGGGTGTGAATATGTCCGATATCCTGTTGGTGGAGAATGAAATGCGGGTGACACGGTATTACCAGTTGCAACCCAATATTTATCCCGGCTTTTTAGCAGGCCCGTCTTCCGTCTCCAACCCTGTAGATGCCATAGGCGTTTCATGGATGTGGCCGGTGAACAGCGGTCATAATGCTACTCAGCTGGAATGGACATGGTTGGAAAACGAACTGGAACAATATTATTACGTAAATGGATCAATGAATTATGATCTTCTTTTCGGCGATAATGCTACCCGTGTCGATCTTCCTTATGGGATCAACAGTTATAATATCCCGATTTTTTACGATGGCAATGGGAAACTTTATTACCGGATCCGCCCGGTAAACTTTCAAAGCAATGGAAGCCGTATAGACGGAATCTGGACGACGCCGAATTACGGTTCAGGGATATGCACATACGATGGGCATAACAATGATCTTAACTGGCAGGTTAGCACAAGTTTTGCCGAAGAGGGAAAACGAAAATCGGTCGTTGAATACTTTGACGGATCACTGCGTAGCCGGCAAATAGTAACGAAGGAGAATATCAATAATACGACCATCTATGCCGAGACATTTTATGATTACGAGGGAAGACCGGCCATACAAATCCTTCCATCACCAGGCATCAATACAGTGATGAAATACCAGGCCAATCTGAACCTGTTCAATGCACAGGCACAAAATCAGAATCCTGCTGAGTTCTTTGACCTGAGTCCCATCAACGGTACGGGTAGTGCCTTATATGCCACACCCGCGTTGGCGACCACCAGCGGTACATCGAGGTATTACAGCCCTCAAAATGACGAGATCAATATAGGGCCTAATAAAAATATCCCCGATGCGGAAGGATACCCTTACAGTATTACCAGGTACACACCAGATGGAACCGGAAGAATACTTGCCCAAAGTGGGGTAGGACCCGCTCATAAAATGGGAAGTACCCGCGAAACCAGGTATTATTATGGATCACCGGGACAGGAAGAACTCGATGGGCTTTTTGGGACAGAAGTGGGGCATAAATCCCATTATTTTAAGAATATGGTGAAGGATGCCAACGGGCAGATGAGTGTGAGTTATGTTGACATGCAAGGTCGTACGATCGCCACGGCATTGGCTGGCGAGTCTCCGGGCAATTTGCTGTCACTGGATATTAATAATGCCGCCAATTACCCCAACCAGGCCGGTTCCGCCATCACCAGGAACTTGCTGGATGCCGGAACCAATATTGAGAAAGGAAACGCGATCGAATCGATCAACACCCTGCTGGTACCTGCAAACACTGCATACAGTTTTAGTTATTCGCTGGCGCCTGATAAGTTGCAATTAAGCAATTGCACATCGCAACCCATTTGCTATGATTGCATGTACGATCTTGAAATAACGATCACTGATGAAAGCGGCGATATAGCACCTTATGTATGGAAGTTCACCAATGTGAACCTGAATGCCGATGAAAACTGTGCCACCGGTACTCCTGCCTTGCAACTTGTCAGTGGCGACAATGTTTCGATCATTGGGAATACAATAAATTTCAACAAGACCCTGACCCCGGGTTCCTATACCGTCCGCAAAACTTTAACGATCAGTGAATCTTCATTACAGCGATATAAGCAACTATTCCTGGTACCTGGTACTGGTTTGTGCAAAACAGAACAGCAGATCATTGATTCGGTTTACAATGTACTTATCGCCAGTTCGAATTGTAATGCACCTGCGACACCGTCCTGCCAGAGTTGTTTGGATGACCTGGGAACTTATTCACAATTTCAAACCGCGTACCTCGCTTCCATTGGTAACCCGCCAATGACCGCTGAATTGCAGGCGGAGATACAGGCAGCTTTCAATGCCGCTTTGCAGAATTGCAACAATATTTGTAATACAACATCACAGGTAATGGGGTCCAAAAAAGACCTGATGCTGGCAGATATGATGCCCTATGGTGGACAGTATGCTACAGAAACCCCGCCCAACCCTCCGGCAGGCACATCCATGTTTAACAAGTACAATATTTTCTCGACAGCATATAACATCAATACGCAACCCTATTATAAAAAGCCAGAACCACAAAATGGCACAAATGGCCGATACAAAGATTACCTGGGGAATACCGATCCCATGATCCATCCCGATGGCACATTGAACATGCTGAACGGTTTGAATCCCGATGCTTTCACTAATATATTTGTCAATAAATGGGCTGAAGCTCTATTACCCTATCACCCTGAATATCCGAGACTGCAATACCTGGAGGCCAACCTCGCCAATGGTTCCGTTAATATATATAACTGGATCAGTAGTTTCCAGGGTACTGCAACATGGTCAGCGGCAACGACTGCCGGTTATATCTATATACAAGCGAACGGTTCCGATATCAACGATAACTTTTATAATATAGCACCCGGGTCTTATCGTACCACCATGGGCGGATGGATCACCAACTCCTACGGAAATTCCAACCTGAGTCTTTGGCAGATTGCCAGGGGACAGATGGTTTGTCAGAACGCTTATGACAAGTACGCCTGCTTTAGCCAATCATTCAATACACTGGGACAATATACCAAGATCCCGGATTTTTATGATATCGCTACCACTGCGGATAAAAATCAATTATGGGAAAACTTCCGCAATCTTTATGCATCCGGCAGGGATAACCAGGTGAATCAATATATTACCCTTCAGGTGCCCCTCGCAGATGAAACAACATTGATCAACCAGGGTTATAAACTGGTGTTTACTTCAAATGCCAATATGGCGTCGCAGTCAGGATGGAACTGGTTTCCTGGTACCATTGGCAATCCTCCGCCGGTATTGCCACCTGCCAACCAGGGAGGAACGTATCAAAGCCGTTGTGAGAGTTATGTCGCACAATGGAGAAATTCATTATTGCAATGTTCAACATTGGCCGCCCATGCTCAAAAGGAACAAATTCTCACAGAGATCACCAACGGACTGGTTTCAGTTTGCCAGAGAGGAAGCGATGCCGCTAACCCGATGGGATCGTCTACCGTGGCGCCGGGCCAGGTTTCACCAACTTTGCCTAATAGTTTTGAACAAGTGATATCCCAGGTCTTCACCACTTACGGCATCAATCAGCGAAATAATTATTTCTGTAATCCTTACACGATCGAGTTCCCTAAGCCCTATGGAAAGAACCCGGTTGTGGCACAAGAGTATACCAATACCGTGGATTCCTGTGCATGTAAGCATTTTGATAGTTTGAAAGTCCGGGTGCAGCAGGCCGGCGGCAATCCTAATTTCCTGCCCTCCATCAACGGTTACCTTGTTACCAATGGAATGGACACCCTGACCCCTGTTTTGCACCAGGCTTTGTTAGGTTGCTCGATGTATACGCAGTGGGTTTGTGATTACCAGCAGCAATCCGTTACAGTTTCCTGTTACGATCCCAACCCTTGCACCATCATGTGTGCCCTACGATCCGGTGGCAGACCGAATAAAGGCGGTGGCGGATTATCAGATTTGTTGCCAGGCAACTGTACGGAATGGACCTATATACTCTCCTGTTTTTACGACACCTATGGACAATTGATCAACAACGACGGCAATTGCCAGAGTTTGTTTGTACAGTTTTTCAATTCCTGGTACCAGCAAAGTTATACATGGTCGCAGATCGCAGCCTTGTACAGTTCACAATGTGGTCAAACTCTGAACGTATGTACTCCTTGTACAACAACGGTTACCTGCTGGGTGGAAGTCAACTGCCGGACAGCATTTGTACCATTTACGCTGAGTTCGCCGCAACCCTTGCCCGATTTTCTGAAATGCGGCGGATGGCCCCCTAAATCAAGATGCCTTACCTGCGACAGCATGGTGGTGCGTACCACAGAGTTCAAAACGAAATTTGATTCACCTGTAAATAGTGGTCCAATTTTCACCGGTAATAATCTTACCACGGCGCAGATCAACCAGAATATCCTGTATGCCAGGTTCATGAATTTCAGGACCGGTTTCCAGTATAACTGGATGGAATATGCGCAAGCCGCGTCTGCCGCTAATTGTAATCCCTATGGTGGCGGCGGTGGTGGCGTAACAGATCTTACTGTAACCTCAAGAACTGGGAATACGCCGCAACAATACATTGCTTCCAACAGCATCACGTTCGACCCGGATTTTGATCATCCGGCAGGAGACGATTATGAAACACTGTTACAGCCCAATGGCGGCGGTACTGGTGGACCGCAGATGGTTATCTGTCGCAACAACAGGCCATTGATCGACACAACAGGATTCTTTGTTGTGGATACGCCTTGTCATCGTATACGGGTATTGTCGGTATCGTTGGGCCAGGAGATCTACCAGCTGCAGCAGCAAACTCTGTTGGCTAACTTTGAAAAAGCATATCGTGAGAAATGTATGGCGGCGAAGAATTTTGAGACATTCACGACAACATATACTAATAAGGAGTATCACTATACGCTGTATTATTATGATATGTCGGGTAGCCTGGTGAAGACAGTTCCGCCAAAAGGTGCCCGACCTGATTTCAGTGCAGCATTTACGAACAGTGTAGTTGTGGCAAGGGCGAATGGAGGTACGATTCCAAGACCGCATGAATATGTGAGCCAGTATCGGTATAATAGCCTGGGCAGTATCATAGCTCAAAGCACACCTGATGCGGGTATTTCCAAACTCTGGTATGATAGAATGGGAAGACTGGCTGTAAATCAAAATGCTCAACAATATTTAGATAATAAATATAGTTACACAGTATACGATGCCCTAAGCAGGCTTACAGAAGTAGGACAGGTACCCAATACGACACCAATGGAGCAGTCGGTTAGTCAATCAGAAGCTAACCTGATTGCATGGTTTTCCAATGCTGGTACTAAAGAACAGATTACACACACAGTATACGATATTCCTTACGTTGTCAGTTTAGCTCCCTACATGCATCAACAAAATCTCAGGAACAGAATAAGTTACACCTACACAAAGGATCTTTTTACCGATGGCCTCCATTATACTGCAAGCTATTTTACTTACGACAGGCATGGACATGTAGATACATTGTTGCAAGATTACTATGGTATTCTTGAAATGAGGAATAGCGGCCAGCGTTTTAAAAGAATGACTTATGCCTATGATCTCATTAGTGGAAAAATGAACATGTTAAGTTACCAGCCAGGAGAAAATGATGCTTTCTATCACAAATTTAAGTATGATGCAAAGCTGAGGCTTACGGAGGTTTTGACAAGCCGGGATAAAATTGAATGGGAAC
Organism: Chitinophagaceae bacterium; assembly: GCA_031406595.1. GTDB lineage: Bacteria > Bacteroidota > Bacteroidia > Chitinophagales > Chitinophagaceae > JJ008. Next base: position 3,904 of record JANOHQ010000075.1, on the reverse strand, counting down.
AAGATGCCGCTTATACTTATTACAAACATGATTTGCTTAGCAGAACTTTACTTGGTCAACTTCAAGTGCAGGGCGTTGATCATGTTTATACTCTTCAGGGGCTAATGAAAGGAATAAACGGCACTAGCGCACCAAATAACAATGGAGTGTTTGATGTCAGCGGTGATGGATTAATAGGAGGTGTCAATAGCAAAGTAGCAAGAGATATTTATGGGCTGGGCTTACACTATTTCGATGATAATAACATCGAGATGGATTATAAATCAATTGGCAATACCAATTTTTTCGCAAGACCAAATAATATTTCGTTTAACTCCCTTTATAACGGAAACATTGGAGCGATAACTGTTAACAATGCTGGGCTTGCAAAGGGTTCCCCAAGCACAACCAATGCATTGCCGCTGTATTATAACTACAGGTATGACCAATTGAATCGCTTACGGAGTATGAATACTTTTAATGGTTTGAATACGGCCACAAACTCGTGGCAGCCTAGCAGTATTGCTGACTACGCTGAAAGTGCAACTTATGATCCGAGCGGAAACATTCTTACCTATAATCGAAAGGGATCGCCATCAATCCCTGGCAAGCAAACAGAAATGGACGATTTTTCTTATAGTTATTATGCCAATAAAAATCAATTGCAACGGATAACAGATAACCCTACCAATAGTGGTAACTATGACCAGGATGTTGATAACCAGTCCACTACAAACAATTACACATATAATGCTTTTGGTAACCTGACAAGTGATGCGTCGGAGAACATAACGACAATAAAATGGACAGTATACGGTAAACTTGACAAAATATACAAAAGTTCATCGCCCAATCCATTACTGACTTATTCCTATGACGATGCGGGCAATCGTATAACCAAAAAACTCACCCCTGCTGCTGGGGAGAACAAGTTGACTGTTTATGTGCGAGACGCTGATGATAATGTAATGAGTATTTACGAAAGCCCAATAAGTGGTACACCAGCACAGGTGGAGTTGAGTCTTTATGGTACTAGTCGTATTGGTATTACCACTAAGGTGTCAGTTGCAACGTCGAGCATCACTTTGCAAAGTACTTATGGATCTGCCAAGCTTAGTACATTTACAAGAGGAGAGAAGAAATACGAAATAAGCAATCATCTTGGTAATATTTCCGCAACAATTAGCGATAAGAAAATCCAAGTAAGCGGTGGGGGAACATATGTAGACTATTATACTGCAGAAACGGTAATGGCAACAGATTATTATCCATTTGGCATGAGCATGCCTGGTCGAAAATATGATCTGCCTAATAGTAGCTATCGGTATTCTGTTAATGGACAGGAGAAAGAAACAGATTTGAATGAAAATATCACTTCGGCATTATTCTGGGAATATGATAGTAGGACTGGTAGAAGATGGAATGTAGACCCTGAAGGAAAAGCATGGCTGTCGGTGTATTCAACATTTGATAACAATCCTGTTATAAACGTAGATCCTAAAGGAAACACGGATTTTTATTCTAACGGAAAGTGGATTGGATCCGATGGAATTAACAATGGATTAATGGCGATTGTGAAGGACAGGAGACTGGCAACCCGGATAAAACAACGTATGTCGCAGGGTCTCACCTCATTTCAAGGGTTTATGTATAATGGTCAGCATACAAGGCAGTTCAATGTTATCCATAGAGATATTTTGCGGGAGGCGAATAGTGTATTAACAAAAGCGATAAATTCAAAGAGTGATTTAGTAAAAGAGCATGGTGCAGTTCTTGATCCAAGTCCATTTTTAAGTTCTTTTCATAAAAGGCCTGTATACTCTAAGACATTCGAAACATCAGGAGGCACAAGGATGGTGGTTGATGGACATTCTTTAGTTGGAGGTCAAGGAATGCCATTAGGACACATAAGAATACATTCACATCCTATAGGCATAGGCCCTGGAAGAACTGTTATATCTGGTACCACGGCTAGGTATGTAGGGGGGGAATACAAGGATGCTACAAAACCAAGTCCCTGCCTAAGTGGGGGCGTGGGTGATATGTGCGGCGATCCTTATTATCGAATGAATATAATAGTAGGCAAGAATGGGCCGTATACGGGTACCTTTAATCAGGCTCTCAGGAAATTCGTTATCACAGATAATAGGCCGGTAAGTATAAATGTTTTTAGCTCCAGTTCTACATTATTATTCTCAATAAACAAGAGAGAAGCGGATGATATGCTTGCAGTAAGTCTTGAAAAGTTAGACTTTGAACGACAACAGAGAATGCTAAAAGAGCTGTGGGAAAGAGTTAAAAAGAGACTAGATGAACAAAAAAAGCAAGCGGCTCAAACTCAATCTAACTAAAGTGTAATAATCTATAATTTATGAGAAGAGTGCTCTTAATAGTTTTTTATGTAGGACTCGTTAGTGAGATTAAGGCTCAAGCTATTTCATTGAAAATTAACACGAGTGAATTGAGAGTTCCGGGCAGTGAATTGCGGCTTAAATCAATAAAAGCAAATGGAGCAACGCTTGAGTATAAGTATGAAGGCGAGGATATCTACTCGATGACAAACGAGTTGTTTAATACTGACTCAATTAACCTGGTAGTCACAACAGCCAATAGGGTATATAAAATGCCCGGAATCAGGATTAGGGATAGACAAAATCCGGATTGTCTATATAGTTTTTTGGATTTTAAAAAAGATAAGCTTAAGAAGGTATTTATAGATTTATCATGGTGCAACACTTCAAGAATAATTTACACTATTGAAGTTTATAATAGGAAAACGATGAAATTTTTGCCGCTGGAATCAAGTTCAATTTTATTAAAAAACAATCATTAAAGAACATACCGAGTAAATCAAAATTTAAACTATTTGGGTAATTCCTAATAATCGACAAAAAAGATTTAAATACAGCAATATGAAACCCAACACTTATCTCCTCATGTGCTTAGCTTGTTTGCTCCTCGCAACCGCGTCAGTTGCCCAGCAAACCAACCCCTCCACCCAAAAAGACAAACCCAAAACCGATCTGCCACAGATGGGCAGGATTTTTGGGGATGGCCCTGGCGGCGGCGGTAGTCTTTATATCGATAACCAATTCTCTGCTGCGCAAAGTGCCAACTTCTGGATCGATGGCATTGGACAAGCCTACCGGTTCATTGCTACCGGTGCTTATTACACAACGAATGGGACTAATACGGGCACCTGGTACACCGATGCCAATGGATCAGCCTTTACATTCACGAACGGATTTGGAAGCAGCGAGATGATCCGTTTTAATAACACAGGCGTAGGTATTGGCACAGCCCCTGCGGCACAATTACATACTACCGGTACAGTGCGCTTTGAAGGACTTTCCAACAATAACCTGCTGTCAAGAGTTTTAGTATCCGACGCCTCGGGTAATATTGCCTGGCGTGACGTAACCACCATTGGTGGAGGCGGCGGTGGTAGCAGTCAGTGGACGACCAACGGCAATGACATCTATAATAACAATGCCGGCAATGTTGGTATCGGAACTACGCCGGGAGCCTACAAACTGGATGTAAACGGAACTACAAGACTCAACAACACTTTGTTTGTAAATAGCGGTACCGTTTCCATCGGTACTGTTTCCAGTTTTCCTGCCGGATATAAACTGGCAGTGGCGGGAAATATCATTGCAGAAAAAGTAAGGGTCAAGCTTCAATCTTCCGGCTGGCCTGATTATGTCTTCAGCAAAAACTATACACTGCCAACTTTAAAAGACACGGAAGAATTCATCCGGAAAAATAGCCACCTGCCTGGGGTGCCTTCTGCAAACCAGGTTGAAAAAGAAGGTCTTGACCTGGGAGATGGACAAGCCGTATTGCTGAAAAAGATCGAAGAATTGACACTGCACCTGATTGAAATGGATAAAAAAGTGGAAAGACTGGTGGCAGAGAATGAAAT
>JANOHQ010000038.1:0-2808 GCA_031406595.1 Chitinophagaceae bacterium | reverse complement strand
GACTGTGGCCGTATATTACATGAACCGGTACTTCCTGTGCCGTAAGTTGTTCTACAAAAGGTGCATTCTTCCCGGTATCGGTCTTATGAGCGATCAGCATTTCAACATCAAGTCCTCTTTTCTTCAGCTCCGGGAGCAGTTGCAATAGATAAAGTTCAGACCCCGAGATAGCATTCATATGCTGAACAAACAAGATCTTCATTTCCCGCTTTGTAATTTATAGTTCATCGGATTATTTTACTGTAGTTAAAAACCTACAAAATGATTCTACTTGATGCCCACTACCCGGATATTCAATACCGGGTCAAAGATCCGGGCCCTCCTGGCCCATACCGGCAATACACTGATCATTTTTTCTGACAAAGAGATCATAAAGAAAGGCAGGTTAATAAATATTCCCTTCGCCCCAATATATCCACGAACTTTTGAAAATCCGGCTGCCCGGAATAATTTTTTTAATTCGGTGAATGTATATTCTTTCAAGTGAAAGCAGGTAGCCCTTTTATCAAAATACCGGGATACATCATGTGGCCCATTGATCCGGTTGGGTGTTATACAGATATACTTACCACCTTTTTTTAATACATTCCTCACATTGTTCAATTGCTCGGTCGCATCATCGGGATGTATATGCTCCATCAGCTGGTTACTATAAACAACATCCACCATACCGGGTGGAAGGGGGATGCTGGTACCATCGGAAATGATGAGTTCAAAATTCTCCGGGTGTGTTTTTTGGCGAACTATTTCATTGGATACGTCGATCGCATACGCTTTCCTGGTTATTTTACACATTTCAAAAGTGACCGCACAGTCCCCGGGACCTATTTCCGCGAAGACAGACTCTTTTTTGACAAACCGTTTTAAGAAACCCAGCTGTGCATTCACTGCCCGGGCAGTATCTTCTGCTGAGGTCTTGCGGGTGAGAAGCGGGTGCAGCGGCACTTTTTTCAGCATCTCATCATACACAGCGGTATACAGGGTCTTTCTTTCCTCCCGGGAGGATCGTTTCAGTTTTGCCGCCAGTTGTTTTTCTACTTCGTAATGCTGTCTCAACTGTTCTGTTGTCATTTCCATTTTATTATCTTTTGTCGATCCAGTTTTTAAATTTGAGAATACCTTCCCGGAAGCCTGTCTTTGCTTCGTACCCGAATAGGCGTTTTGCCTTTTCTACTGCCGCGCAGGTAACAGGCACATCGCCCGGTTGTTCCGGCATCCTGTTGATGATCGCCTTTTTTTCCCATACCTCCTCCAGCACCTGTATCATTTCTGATAAAGAGATCATTTTGTTATTTCCAAGATTCACCACTTCGTACATGGTCTGATCGTAATGGATCGCTCCGTTGATACCGGTGATAATATCATCTACATAGGTATAATCCCTGCGGGTGCTGCCATCGCCAAACACATCGATAGGTTGCCCGTTCATAATGGCGGAACTGAATTTATGAATGGCCAGGTCGGGGCGCTGGCGGGGACCATAGACAGTGAAAAAACGAAGGGCGAGGAAACGGGTTCCGAAAAGATGCGAATAAGCATGACCCAACAACTCACCAGATACTTTGGTACTGGCATAAGGGCTGATCGGTTGTAGCACATGATCATCTTCCGACCAGGGAATGTTTTTATTTACACCGTATACACTGCTGGAAGAAGCAAATACGAATTGTACGATCTTTTTTCTCCTGGCCAGCTCCAGCAGGTTCTGTGTTCCTTTCACATTTACATCCTGGTATCCCAACGGATCGGCAATGGAAGGCCGCACCCCCGCTTTGGCTGCAAGGTGAACGATCACATCAAAATCCAATGCCGCTAACTGTTCCATTAATACAGGACTTTGTATATCTCCTTCAATAAAGCGTATTGACGGATGATTGATAAACCCTTTTATATTGTTTTCTTTTACCGCCTTCGGGTAAAAAGCATCGAAATTATCAATGATCGTCAGATCATGTTTGTCCTTCAGCAGACTTTCGACCAGGGTGCTCCCGATAAAGCCGGCACCACCTGTAACTAGTATCTTTTTTATCATGTTACGTTTGGGATCAGTAGTTATCAAATTCTTTCTTGTAGTCTTTCCACATCCGCATATTCGAAAAGTGTTCCAATGCGTAGTTATAACCATTTGCTGCCAGCCTCTTCCGCAGATCATCATTGTGAACCAATTTATCGATCGCAGTCGCGAGTGCTGTTTCGTCCTGTGCAGGTACCAGTAGTCCATTCTGCTGGTCTGTTACCATATTATTGATACCTTTTACATCGCTGGCAATGATCGGCAAGCGACATGCCATAACCTGCATCAATGCTGTGCTCATCGTTTCTCCCAGGGAAGCGTGTATATAAATACCCAACGATTGCAAAAATGCCGACAACTCCTGCTCTTTAAGCATCCCCAGGAACTTCACTTTGTCCCCGATCTGCAATTCCCCTGCCAGTTGTTCAAGAGCAGGACGCATCATCCCGTCACCGGCGATCCGTAGTTCGAGTTGGGGGTAGTAGGGTCTATCTTTCAATAACGCGATGGCCTTTAATAAGGTCAGGTGATCCTTGGTCTTGTACAATCTCCCCTGCATACCCAGGAGAACCGGGCCATTACTAAATTCGCCCGCTGCGACCGGCCGGAAAGTATCCAGGTCGATACCGTTGGGGACCACACGGCTTTTCTTCCTCCGGAAAAAAATGCCCATCTTCTTTTTCACATCGTCCCGGAACTGTTCAGAAAGAAAAAAGACACGATTCGCAAAAAACATGGTGACGTACAAACCGATCCATTCCTTGGAGGTCTTTAAGTGGTTTGGTTGTGTTTCG
>JANOHQ010000022.1:0-3665 GCA_031406595.1 Chitinophagaceae bacterium | reverse complement strand
GCTTCCATGATACTTTCACCCAGTTTCGGCATTACTAAATCGACAATAGACATAAATATTTTTATTTGTTGGTCAGCTGTATTGCTACTAGCATCTTCGTTGCGTCGCACACTTCTGCTGCATTAACGCGGATGAGCTCATAGCAGGCAATCATTAAATCGGCTCAAAGGTAAAGTTTTCTGCCTAATACCTTAAATCTTGATAGCCAGTGGAATGTCCGGGGTAAATTTCGAAAATCCGCTTACTTATATTTTGAACCACATAGGCATGTAGAAACATAGGGATCACATAGCTATGTGTTTTTATGTTGTGGTTTATATGGTTCAAAAAATCAATACCGTTAATAGTTGTTCTTGAGTATAAACTTTCTTAGAAAATTCAGCGCATTGGTCGCCGTTATGGCAATATTCCGCTGCCGGTCAAAACGAAGATGGAGCTGCATTGCCTCGACTGTATCCTTACTGGCCACGGCGATCCAGACCGTACCAACTGGTTTTTTGTCCGAACCGCCCTGAGGTCCCATGATACCGGATGTGGCCAGTGCATAATCTGCTTTCAGGTTCTTTGCCGCACCACTGGCCATTTCTTTTACGGTCTTCTCACTCACCGCGCCGAAAATGCTCAGGGTTTCCGGGTCCACGTCAAGCAGGTCTTCTTTTATTTCATTGGCATAACAGACGATACTTCCCTTGAAATAAGCAGAGGAGCCGGGCACAGCCGTAATTAAATGGGCGATATAGCCACCCGTACAACTCTCCGCCGTAACCATGTTCTTGTTCTTTTCTTTGAGTATCTTGCCGATCACCATTTCCAGTCCTTCATCCTCATTACTGACTAAAAATTCTTTTACCAGCTCCAGCATGGTTTCAAAATAAGGTTGTACTTCTCTTTCCAATTCTTCCTGGTTATTCCCCTGTGCAGTCAGTCTTAGTTTTACCATTCCGTAATTAGGCAGGTAGGCCAGTTTGATATGGGGCGGGAGAGAAGGTTCAAAATCTTTCAGCAATTCCGCGATCATCGATTCTCCCTGCCCGGCGGTAAAGGCAGTGCGGTGGAGGATTGCGGGGAGGGTGAATGATTCCAGCAGGCGGGGAATGACTTCGTTGATCATGAGTCCTTTCATTTCGTGGGGGACGCCGGGTAGGGATACAAAGATCATCTCTCTGGCCGGCGGGGTGGGGGCCTCCCTGCCCTCCAAAGGAGGGTTCTTAGCTTCTGGTATTTCAGGGTTTGCTTTTAACTTGTGTAAGATCGTATTAAGCGTACTGTCGGTATCATGCAATACTTCTTTGTTTGTAAAACGCAAAACAGAAAAGCCCAGTTCATTTAATTCAGCAGTTCTGTCGGCGTCACTAATTTTACTTTCTGGCATTTGGTGTATCAATCCATCGACTTCAATAATCAATTTTTTTGGCAGACAAACAAAATCGGCGATATAAGAACCAATGATATGTTGTCTGCGAAATTTGTAATCGCTTAATTTTCTTCCTTTCAGGATCTCCCATAATAGTTTTTCTGCCTCTGTAGGATTAGCTCGATGCTCCTTCATGTATTCTTTCAACATTCCATATAAAGAAGGATCAATGGTCTCGTAACTGTATTGAATTTCCAAATTTTCGGGTTCCAAAGTCCCCCCTTGTGGGGGATTTAGGGGGGCTTTTCGGGTGGGGGGTCCAAACCACATCCCCGGCGCAGACCCTCGTTCATTATGAAGGACAATGCAATTATCCGGCACTTCCGCCTGTTTCAAATTCCTTTCGAGCATCGGTCCCGTGCGGCGGAAAATAACTTCAAATAAATGTTTCAGATGCACCAGCACTTTTTCATTCACCACCAGTTTACCGCCAAAATAATCGCAGAGCAGGGGTTTGGTAATATCGTCGGCTGTAGGTCCCAATCCGCCGGTGATAATAACTATATCGGAATGTGCAGATTCTTCATCGAGCGCATCCCAGATATCGTCGTACACATCGCCTACGGCCACACGGCGCTTGACCCAAACCCCGATCTTATTCAGTTCCTGCCCGATAAAAGCGCTGTTGGTATCAATGGTCTGGCCGATGAGGAGTTCATCGCCGATGGTAATGATGGAGGCAGTGACCTGGTTCAATAGAAAAGATTTGGGGACAAATATCTGTTATTCCTGAATAGTTACATCTTCATATACATCTTTCAATTGAAGAGTTAGCCCGATCGTTGAAATAAGAAAGCTGTCTGAGTGTTGTTTGAATTCCGTCAATCGCCAGCTATTATCGACTTCTTTTTCAAAATGTTCAACTGATATCCGGGTTGAATCGATCAGGATATATTCTGCAAGTGTTTTGATTTCCCGATACAGGCTAAATTTTGTACCCCTGTCATAGTCCCGGGTAGACTTGGAAAGAATTGCTATAATGACGGAAGGAGTAGTAAGGTTGTCAGCGTACATAACTGACGGTCTGTAATCACCACAGACAATTGAAAAATCAGGGTAGGTGTACAAGGTGTTTTCAGGAATATGTACCCTGAAGTCGCTTCCAAATAACTTGCACCCTTTACCATGAACATACGGAGCTACAATCCGGTTAATATTGTAAGTGATGATATTATGCTCGGGAGATGCGCCTGACATCGCAAATACTTCACCTTTGAAATACTCGTGTTTTTCCCCGGAAGCCCTTTCCATTTCAAGATAATCCTCCGGTGAAACAAAATTGAACTTAGCCGCCGGTTCTTTAACTTCATTTTCCATACTTCAAATTTAATTCTTTTTATCTTCAGGTTAAAAGTGATAAATAACATGAAAAAGACGTTTTTATCCCTGCTTGGATCGGTGGTTTTCACTGGCTTAATGGCACAAACGGTCAGTGAGAAGCTACAGAAGGCCTTTGGGCAATTTGAAGCGGACAGCCAAATGCGGCATGCGATCAGCTCGTTGTATGTGATCGATGCGAGTACAGGTGAAGTGGTATTTGATAAGAATTCGCAGGTAGGAATGGCGCCGGCATCTACGCAAAAGATCATTACAGGCGTGACGGCTTTTGAATTGTTGGGGAAGGATTACCGGTACAAAACTTCATTTGGAGTCGCTAAAAATATTTGGCCGGGCTGTTTTTATATAAAGCCTTCCGGTGATCCTACACTGGGAAGCTGGCGCTGGGAGGAGACCGGTGAAAAGTCATTAATCGGAATGATCCGCCAGCACCTGGAAGAAAAGAAGATCGGCGGGCTGAACAATGTATTTGTAAGTATGGCAGGCTGGGATAATCAGCCGGTTCCCGATGGCTGGATATGGCAGGATATTGGGAATTATTACGGCGCGGCAGCCGATGCATTGAACTGGCGGGAAAATCAGTTTGATATAATTCTCAAGTCAGGAAGTAAAATAGGCGACTCCGTTAAAATTGTGGGAACTAATCCGAAGATCAATATCCTTAAGCTGTCTTATGCGACGTCCGCTGCAAAAGGTTCCGGTGATAATGCGTATGTTTATTATCCTCTTAATACGCCTTATTCCGGGTTAATTGTTAAAGGGACAATACCTGTTAATGAAGAGAAGTTTGTTATATCAGCGTCATTACCTGTATCGCAACTACAGATCGCAACTGTGTTGATGGACGGGTTGCGGGATGTGTTTAGTGACAATATGAAACTATCACACAGGGCGAAAACGAATTATAGCGACA
>JANOHQ010000021.1:0-25560 GCA_031406595.1 Chitinophagaceae bacterium | reverse complement strand
GGACAGGGAATTCCATTTCAACGGACAGACTTGTAAAAGAGATGAACAACAGCCCTCCGCTGAACTCGTACGGCAATTAGCGGAGCAATGGTTGAACGCACCCTATCTCTGGGGTGGGCGAACACCGCTGGGTGTCGATTGCAGCGGTCTTGTCCAGGTGATCTTCAAATTGATGGGTATCGATATGGCAAGAGATACCTGGCAGCAGGCACAGGAAGGAAAGCCGGTAAAAAAATTCAGCGAGATACGTGCAGGCGACCTCGCCTTTTTCGACAATAAGGAGGACATTGTGCATGTGGGCATCCTGCTGGGCAACGAACAGATCATTCATGCTTCCGGGAAAGTGAGGATCGATACGATCACCAAGAAAGGGATCGTGAATAGCGAGACGGGTAAAAGAACATTGCGGTTGAGAGCGGTCAGGAGGCTGTGGTGACACTTAAAATATCCCCTTTACCCATTTTACGATCAGCATATCCCAGCTAAGCATTTTAAAAGCTGTATAAAAAAGGATGACCGCAAATACCTTTTTCAGCATGTCCTGGTTGATCATCAATGCCAGCTTGCTGCCGAAAAATCCACCCACCAAAAAGCCCGCTGCCAAAAGACCAACAATCTTCAGATCGATCGGTGTGCCGGCTTTCTGGCACTGGTGATAATAATAAAGCGAAGCAATTATCACCACCGGGAGTGTAAGCACTGCCAGCGAACTTCCCTGTGCCTGGTGTTGAGTGTAGTTCATAAAGAAAACCAATGCCGGCACCATGATGATACCACCGCCCACACCTACCAGTCCGCTGAGAATGCCTGCAGCAAGCCCGATCAGCAACGCTGTCAGGATGAGTTGAGTTGCCATAGTATGTTTTTGATTAGGATCTGCCATTTATGGGTTGTAAGTCTCTTTATATAATGTGATCGCTTCATTGATGATACGATAGGCGATCAGCTGGTCCTGGAAATTATCGATCGCTACCTTTTTATTCTCCAGCACTTTATATTGTTCAAAGAAATTCTTTAGTTCCAGTAAAAAATGCTGGGGCAATTCCTCCATTCTCGTAATATGGTTGACAGAAGGGTCCTTCGATGCGACCGCAATGATTTTATCATCCACCTGGCCCGAATCGATCATCTGCATATTACCGATCACGTTGGCATCGACCAAACAAAGTGATTGAATAGATTGGGAACAAAGTACCAAAATATCGAGAGGGTCGCCATCCTGACCCAATGTTTGCGGGATAAAACCATAATTGACCGGGTACTGGAAAGAAGAATAAATGACCCGGTCGAGCCGCAACAACCCGGTGTTCTTATCCACTTCATATTTGGAACGGGAACCCTGTGGGATTTCGATCAGGGCATTAACGGTTGCCGGTGCTTTATTTCCGAAATGAGCACCGTGCCAGGGATGTTTGACAGTGGGGATTGACAAGTCAGTATAGTTTATTTGATCTTTGTATTAAGGATATCTTTTAAATACAATGTATCAGCATCATGTATATACAGGTATTTGAAATCCACCAGCCACTGGCCGTTCGCTTTCAGGATCTTCAGGGTGTCATGGTTGTCCTTGAAAAAAGAATTCGAATAGACAAGTATCGTCACAGAATCTTTTACGGCTTCCACCAGACGGATAACACTGATCGATGCGGCACGATAGCCATCTTTGATGGATTGGTCGGCTCTTTGATAACTGCGTTCAGCCAGGTCCATATAGTTCGTATTCACCGAATCGGGCAGCATATACGTCCTTGCCTGGTTGAACTTGCCATCCAGTGCTGCCCTGATAAAATTCCGGGCGGCATCGATACTGTTCTCTGACTTCGGGGTTGATGAGTTGTCCTTGCTCTTACAGGCCACAACAAGCAGGAATAAAAAAATGATTGCAGGTCCTTTCATCCGGTAAAATTAAGTTTTTATGATCAGGGTCAAATGGATCTTTCCAAACAAAAAAAGCCCGGTCTTTACAGGACCGGGCTTTTCGCGATTCATTTTTAAAACTATGTTGACGGTTTGTCTTTCTTTACGATTGGCGGTGCCTGGCGATTGGCATATTCTTCAGCCTCTTTCTCGCTTTCTTTGTTATAGGCCTTGATAATGGCTTTCACCAAACGGTGTCTTACCACATCTTCTTCATCCAGCTCAATGTGCGCAATCCCATCGATATTCCGCAGGATACGGGTGGCCATCTGCAAACCACTCCGCTGGTTCCTCGGAAGATCCACCTGGGTCATATCACCGGTGATGATAGCTTTGGCATTGGCGCCGATCCGGGTGAGGAACATTTTCAACTGGAGCTCAGTGGCGTTCTGCGCTTCATCAAGGATGATATAGGCATGATCTAATGTACGTCCACGCATATAAGCCAGCGGGGCGATCTCGATAGTCCTTGTTGTCATATAATAACCCAGCTTATCCGCCGGTATCATATCGTCCAGCGCATCATAAAGCGGGCGCAGGTAAGGATCGATCTTTTCTTTCAGGTCACCGGGAAGAAATCCAAGGCTTTCACCAGCTTCTACCGCGGGTCTTGTCAGGATGATCTTCTTGACCTGTTTATTTTTCAATGCACGAACCGCTAAGGCTACGGCCGTATAGGTTTTACCGGTACCGGCCGGTCCGATAGCAAATACGACATCATTCTTTTCCGACTCTTGCACCATTTTTTTCTGGTTGGCTGTGCGGGCCCTCACGGATTTTCCATTGGGTCCAAAGACCAATACTTCATTGGGATTCTTTTCCTGGAAATGATCGATCACTTCCGCATCATCGCCACCCAGCACCTGTTCGAAATAATTCTGGCTCATATGGCCATTCCTTTCGAGGTAGGAAACGATGAGGGAGATCTTTTCCCTTGCAGTATCAATCTGCTCGGGAGCGCCGCTCAGTTTGAGCTGGGTACCGCGGGAAAGGATTTTTAAAAGTGGAAATTTCTTTTTGAGAACGTCGAGCTTACCGTTGTTTACACCAAAAAATTCAATAGGGTTAACGGTTTCAAGGTTGATGATAGTGTCTGTCAATTCAGTTCAGTTTATATGGCTGGCTTCTTTCATTGGGTGGAAGCGGAACCATGTATTCACAAAGCCGGTGAGAGGTAGTACCGGATTACTGCGTCTTCTGACCATTTTCAGAAGCGTTGCTGCTCATGGCAGGTTTACCCCTCTTCTCCAAATATAACCCAGGACAATTAATGTATCCTAAAGTTACTTATTCACAGATGTGAATACAAATAACGGGCCCGAAGATTTAGTTAATGAATTTTTCTGTAGTAAAAACCCTAAAGGTTCCTGCGATAAACAAATTGTTAATTAAATTCTTACTTTAGTAGGTCATCACACCTCTTTATGGAATACCAATTCAGTTTTGAAATCCCTGTAGGAGTTATGATCTTCTGCCTGGTTATAGGCATCATAGGTATTGTAGCCACCTGGCGTGTTTTTGAAAAGGCCGGCCAACCGGGTTGGGCAGCGATAATACCAATATATAATATTTATGTTATGACGAAGATCGCTGGTAAGCCGGGTTGGTGGGTGCTAATGTTCATCGTTCCATTTGCAAATATTTACTTCGCAGTTTGGCTTACCAATATGATCTCAAAAAGTTTTGGAAAAGACGAAGGTTTTACTGCCGGGTTGATCCTCCTTGGTTTTATTTTCTGGCCAATATTGGGCTTCGGCCCTGCTAAATACCTCGGCCCATTTGGCAACCCCGCGGTTTTTGCCGTATACCAGGGAAAGGATCAGTTTGATTTTGAGGAAAAGTAGTAACTAAATAAATACATTTTTAAGCAGACCGGCTCCTTCGCCGGTCTGCATTTTTTTCCCGCAGTTTGCTCTTATTACGATCATCCTGCTCTGCTGTCTTAGGGTTCTGTTAAAAAACTCAAAAAAGATGCTAAAACATCCCTTACCAGTTTATTAATCACAATTTTGCAGTTGGATTAAATCCACCGGGAGAAAAAATGAAGTTTAAGCCAGGATATTTTTTACTGTTTCTTTTTCTATTGCCTGCAATTATTTCCTATGGTCAGCTGTACAAGGTTTCGGGTGTTGTGCTGGATAACAGGAACGAACCTGTCCCATTGGTAAATGTGGAAGTAAAGGAATTGCGTAAAGGTGCTGTTACCAAAGATGACGGTTCCTACCAGTTCTTCCTTGAGCGGGGGAAATACGACCTCGTAGTGAGTATGATCGGTTACAAAACCAGGATCGTTACGGTCTTTGTTACCAACGGCGATATCACCGAGAACATGGCGATGGAAACTGATGAAGGGACCAGTCTGGAGGAAGTGATCATGAAGGTAAAATCAAGAGACAGGGCAGAAGAACTGGTCCGTAACGTGGTGCGGCATAAAGAAACCATTTTGGATGCGATCGGTTCTCATTCTTACAAAGCCTATATCAAGGCTTTCCAATTGGACTCGGGGTTTACTAAAAAGAAAAAAGAAGATGATGAGGGCAGTGGCATCAAGGAAGATTTCGGAAGTATGGCACTCACCGAAGTATCCCTTCGCCTCGATAAAAATAAAAATGGGCAGTTCAAAGAAGAGCGGTTGGGAGTGATCAAAAGAGGGAATGCAGCCAGCCTTTTCTATGTATCTACATTAGAGGGAGATTTTTATTTGTACAATAACCTGATCAATACACCCCCGGTCTCCAAGATCCCCTTTGTATCGCCACTCAGCTATAGCGGGCTGGTGGCGTATAAATTCAAAACGGTAAAGATCGACAGGACCATCAAGCCGAAAGTGTATACGATCAGTATCAAACCCAGGCAGCTCAGTAATGCTACGATCGAAGGCGAGATCCGGATACAGGACAGCACATGGGATGTATTAAGTGCTGTGTTCACGTTGCCGCCTGCGCATATGCCCGAGTACGATTTTATGGAAGTAAAACAGGAGTATGGGAAAGTGGGCGACAGTGCAAGAATGATCACCCGGCAGCAGTTCAACTATTATATCAAAACAAAAAAAGGAAGATTGTACGGCGAAACGACGGTAGCTTATTCCGACTACGAATTAAAAAAAGATTTTAAAAAAGGATACTTTGGTAATGAAGTGAGTTCCACTTCGGCAGAAGCGTATGAGAAGGATTCGGTTTTTTGGAAATCGGTGCGGACCGAACCCTTGTCGCGACAGCAGGAATTGTATGCCCAATACCAGGATAAAATATCCCGTTATATGCGGAGTGAAGCATACCTGGATTCGATGGACAAGGTATTGAATAAGATCACCTGGAAGAAGATGTTGATCTTCGGGCAGATTTTCAATGATCACAAGAAGGAACGGATGTGGATACTGCCACCGATCACTTCGATGATACAACCCGTGGCATTTGGCGGTGCGAGGCTAAAACTGGCAGCGGCTTATCGCAAAACATTTCCCTCCCGGAAAAAGCTGGATATGGATGCCGATATGAGTTATGGGTTCCGTAACCATGATGTAAATGGAACATTGGGCGTACAATATTTATACAATCCATTTAACAAGGGTGTGGTCTCGTTGCGGGGTGGCCGGAACTTTGAATTCATTTATCCCGGTGATGCCTGGGTGAATGTGCTGAAGCGGAGTAATATTTACCTGAACAATTCTTTGGAAATAGGACATGGTGTCGATATATTCAATGGCATACGCATCATGCAAAAATTCGAAGTGGCTTTTCGCCGTTCGGTAGCGGATTATAAAGTGGGAAATAATGCCGACAGTATCTTCGGCATCCCCAATGATCCACCGGTGCAATTCGATCCTTACAATGCTACCTACAGCGAGACCAAATTATTCTTTACACCCAAACTGAAATATGTCCGGGAGCCCAAAGAAAAGATCTACCTCGGATCGAAATGGCCGACCTTTTATGTGACATGGAGAAAAGGTGTACCCAAATTATTCCGCAGTAAGATCGATTTCGATTACCTGGAATTTGGCCTGGAACATCATATCAACGTCGGTGTAGCGGGACAAACCGCCTATATCATTAAGACGGGTGATTTCATCAACACCCGGGATCTCCGGATCATCGATTATAAATTCATGCGGCAGGGAGATCCTTTGTTTTTCCAGAATCCCAACAAATCCTTCCAGGCCCTGGATTCTACGTTCCCGGTGTTCGATCGTTTCTGGCAGGGCAATTTGGTGCATGAGTTCAATGGATTCCTGATCAACCGTATTCCCTTCATGAAGAAATTGAAACTACAGGAGATCGCAGGCGGCGGATTTTTAATTACCAAGGACAGGAGTCTTCGCTACTTTGAATTCTTCACGGGACTGGAGCGTGTATTCAAATGGCCATTCAATCCATTGGCGCGGGTGAAACTGGGTATCTATGTTGTTGGCTCTGTAGCCAATAAATTCAATAACCCGGTACAGTTCAAGATCGGGTTAACAACATGGGATCGTTTCAGGAATGCGTGGAGGTAGGGTGGTTTTTAGGAACACAAAGATCACGAAGGACCACGAAGGCCACTACGATGTGTTTTGTCCTGGGGGTTTCTCAAATCCATTTAGTACCCGTTTAAGCCCATTTTTTAGTAATACGGTTTTGAAATTTAGGATGAGCCCATGCCTAAGGTTTAAAAATCTGAGATAGGTCAGAATTTGTGCGATATGAATATCTGCTATGGCTTCAATGTTTTTTGTGTCAACGATAATTTTTCATTCCACTACAAGGTCTGCTCTGTAACCGCATTCCATTTTTATTTCTTCAAAAAGCACCGGGACGGGTTTTTCTATCTCAACGTATAAACCTCTTTTCCTTAAACGATAGGCCAGGCAAGTTTGATAAACATTTTCAAACATTCCTGGCCCGATCGTCTTGTGAATGTAAAACGCTTCGTCTAATACTATTTTTATGATCTCTTCCTCGTGCATCAATCAATTATTTGAAAATAGTTGTGTTCTTTGTGATCTCTTAGTGTTCTTTGTGCTACCTTTTTTTGATTTCTTTTCATAGATACTTAGCTATATAAATACAGGTTTCATCGCAAGAAGATTACAACCTCAGCAAATAAACCAATTTGATAAAATACGAGGAGGGGTTTTTCACCAGTATTTCCTGGTTTTTTTCCCGGGGCGCCCAACCATTTGCTTTTAATGACACTGGTGTTAAATATTTTGGAAAACTCCCGTTGTAAGATCATGGTTCGTCTTTAGATTCTATTTTGCCGCCCCAACTGCTATGTACCGGAACTTCCTACTTATTATTTCCTGCTTCAGTGGCTTTTCTGCCATAGCTCAATCCGTTAAAGTATACGGGAAGGTGACCAACGCAAAAATGGAAGCGCTGGCATTTTCGAGTGTCCAGGTCAAGGAATACCAGCACGGTAGTATCACTAAAGAAGATGGTAGTTATGAACTGGTGCTGGAGGAAGGGAAGTACGAGCTTGTTGTGAGCATGGTTGGCCACAAAACGCAGGTCATTACAATTATCCTGGATAAAAAAGATTATGAGCTCAACATCATCATGGAGGCAGGTGATGCCACTAATCTTTCTGGAGTAACCGTAAAAGGGAAATTCAGGGATAAGGCCGAAGACTATATCCGCAATGTGATCCGGAATAAAGAGGCTATCGAAGCTGCAGCCGGTGCCTATTCCTGCAATATTTATATCAAAGCAGTACAGGAAGACTCGATGGCTGTTAAAAAGCCAAAGAAGAAAACCCCGAGCGATTCGATCATGAAAGCGCAACAGGCCAATGCGGAACTTAACCGCATGTCGCTGGCAGAGATCGTACTGCGGCTCGACAGGGAATCTTCAAAACGGATCAAAGAAGAGCGATTGGGCGTTACCCGGAAGGGCAACCCGCAAAGCCTGTTCTATCTATCGACTACTGAAGGGGATATTAATTTTTATAATAACCTGGTCAGTATTCCGTCCGTGTCACAAACGCCATTTTTATCGCCACTCAGCTATAGCGGTTTGATGGCGTATCGTTTTAAAACATTGAAGACGGAAACGGTCAAAGGGAGAAAGATCTATACGATCGGAATTAAACCAAGACAGTTAAGTAATGCTACCGTGGAAGGAGAGATAACAATCATGGACAGTGGCTGGGTGGTATTGCATACTAAATTGGTTTTACCGAAATATCATTTGGCGGAGTATGACTTTTTTGAGATCGAGCAGGAATATGAATGGGTGAACGACAAAGCCTGGATGATCACCCGGCAGCAATTCACGTATACCGGGGCTTCTGAAAAAAGAAAGGCATCGGGCAGAACGATCGTTACTTATAAGGATTTTGAGCTGAACAAGGAATTTGATAAAAAATATTTTAGCACCGAGATCAGCATGGCTGCACAAAAAGCCTATGAACAGGACAGTTCATTCTGGCAGGCCAACCGTACAGAGCCGTTGACCGAAAAAGAACTCCGGTTCATCCACTTTAAGGACAGCGTCTACAGGGCAACCCATGCAAAAGCTTATCTCGATTCGGTGGATAAGGTAACGAACAAGGTCACCTGGCAAAACCTTTTGTTCAAAGGTCAGAATTTCAACGACCATGAAAAACAAAGAAGATGGTATCTCCAGGCCATTCCCTCGCTATATACGATTTCATTTGGTGGGGCAAGGCTGCAATATGGATTCGATTATTTCAAAGGTTTCCGTTCAAAAAAAAGCATCTGGCTTTCTGCGGATGCCAGCTATGGTTTCCGGAATAAGGATATCAACGGCAGTGTGGACTTCCGGAAATTGTATAATCCGTTCAACCGCGGCATTTATACTCTCAGCCTGTCAAAAGAATTTGAATATATATTCAGCGGTGATGCCTGGATCAATATGCTGAAAAGAAGTAACCTGTATTTAAAGCAATCTTTCGGGCTGGGACATGAGCTGGAGATTGCCAATGGCTTATTCCTG
This sequence comes from Chitinophagaceae bacterium, assembly GCA_031406595.1. GTDB lineage: Bacteria > Bacteroidota > Bacteroidia > Chitinophagales > Chitinophagaceae > JJ008. Next base: position 16,702 of record JANOHQ010000021.1, on the reverse strand, counting down.
TACGCCAATTTTGACCTGGCTTTCCGGAGTTCGGTGAGCCATTACAAAACGAATGATAAGGTCGACAGTTTATTTGGTGATATTCTCGACAATAACCAGGCGCTTACCTTTCCATCCTATAATGCTGCATATGGGCAACTGAGTCTGGAGTACACACCCAGGCAACGCTATATCCGGGAGCCCAAAGAGAAGGTCATCCTCGGTTCGGCCTGGCCCACTTTGTATGTGCAATGGAAAAAAGGCTTGCCCGGGATATTGAACAGCAAGGTTGATTTCGATTACCTCGAATTCGGTATCCGTCAGTCCGCGAAGCTGGGAGTGATGGGTATCTCTTCCTATACGGTCCGCTCCGGGTCGTTCTTAAATACAAAAGACCTGCGGCTTGTTGACTATAAATTCCAGCGCCGTGGTGATCCCATCCTGTTATTAAATCCAAATGAAGCATTCCAGTCACTCGATTCCAGCTTCCCGGTCTTCAAACGATTTTATGAAGGGCATTACCTCCATGAATTCAATGGCGCTTTACTCAACAAGATCCCTTTCTTCAAGAAGATCGGTCTGCGGGAAGTAGCGGGGGCCGGATTTTTGATCGCTCCGGAACGCAACCTGCGGTATGGTGAGGTCTTTGCCGGGGTGGAAAGGGTTTTCAAATATCCTTTTAACCAGCTGGGAAAATTCAAACTGGGTGTGTACATCGTTGGTTCAGCCGCTAATCAGTTCAGGAATCCTGTTCAATTCAAGATCGGGATCACGGCATGGGATAAGAAAAGAGGGAAGTGGTTTTGATAAAGTTATTTCCTGGCTGTCTTGAAACCGATCCTCTCTCTTTCTTTCCATAATCTCTTTTTTTCTTTTTTATCTTCTTTCTCCTCCAGCATATTTTCGATAGCACCATATATCTGGTTCAATTGCTCGCTATGATTTTTTACAGACTTTCGTATATCTTTTATTTGAGCAGCCAGGTTTTTATAGTTTAATACAACCCTTCTTATTTCCACAAAGGCCCGCATAATGGCAACGTGCATCTTTATTGCTTTCGTAGAATTCAGCACTCCGCTCAACATGGAAACACCCTGTTCTGTAAACGCAAAAGGCATATACCTGGTGCCCCCTCTTTTTTTTGAGGTGCTAAAATTGCACCTCAAATTTCCCCATTCTTTTGGGGTTAATACAAACATAAAATCGGCAGGGAACCGGCTTTTATTTTGACGCACGGCCCTTTTTAAATATTTGTTTTCCACCTCATATAGTTCCGCAAGGTCGAAGTCAAGCATTACTTTCTGACCTCTTATTTCATGGATTCTCTGCTGGATAATAGTCAGCTGCATAGCAAAATTGTTGGGTTCACCAAAATAGGATGGACTGACCATGTGGCAGCGATGTTTTCAACAGTTTTTCAGGGATTTTCCTGACCGGAAACGCGACGGGCCCGGGATAAGAAGATGGGAAACGGGCGTGCCGGTGCGATGGGTAAGAAGCACAAGGCTTGCGTGCGATTGATGACAATAAGTACCAGGGTTAATCTAATATATCAAATCTGAGTTAGCATTTATTAGCGCTATTGTGTCTTGAAATGAACTTGTTATTGGTCGTATTTGATCATATCCTTTTAAGTAAATACCTGTTTCAGTTTTGGAGAAACCAATCATGTGACTACAAATTAAAAAATCGCTAAAACCGATGAAATTAGTATCGTTGTCTTCCTTATATTCTTTCAATATCCTTTCGAGGGACCATATTGAAAACATATTTTCATCCCACTCGAAATCCTCAAAGCCGTCGACCCTTTGATATAGTTCAATAAACTCCTGTGGGAATTTGAATTCTAACTGTTCCTCATACTCAGAAATCTTACTTAAGGATGCACCCTTTTGCAGTTTGATACCTTTCGCCTTCCAGGTCACAACTGCCTGGTCAACCCAATTTACTATTTGGTTTAAATCATCCACAGTATAACTGATTTAGGCCCGGCTATCTACCACCTCGCCACGATCTTAAAATTGATCAGCCTTGGCGTCAGACGATTCGGCAATAAATAAGTGGTGTTGGAAAAATCCTTGATAAAGAGAAAGGAGATCGTATTGGCCCGGTCAATGATATTAAAGACCTCGAGACTGGCCCAGATATTGTCAAAATTCCGGAAAGGAGAGTGGCTGCGGCGTTTGCTGCGGTCCTCATCTACCAGTAAGGCACTGAAACCGATATCGCAACGGATATAAGGCTCGATGATGGCCGCATTGCGATATCGTACCGCGTTGGGAATATTGTACGGCATATTACTGCCATAGAGCAGGTTCAGGAATACTTTGAAATTCTTATTCGTGGGTAAATAATCCTGCAGGAACATACCAAAGGTAATACGACGGTCAGAAGGACGGCGTAACCAACCCACTTCAAAATTTACACTATCTGCTATCACCTGGTCCGCCGTTTGTGCAGTTATGAATTCACCGGCAGCATTTTTATAACGGTAATACTGATCGTTATTGATATTCTCGCCTGTTTTCATGATGCCCAGGCTCACCCAGCTTTCTGCATCCGGCACCAGTTCACCGTGTAAGCGCATTTCAATCCCCGCAGCATAGGCTTTTGCATTGTTCTCGCCGAAATAACGCACCCGCACATTGTCTATATCATAGGGCACTACATCCGTCATATGCTTATAATACAATTCCGTCGTCCAGCGCATCGGCCGGCCGGCCAGTCCAATGAAATTATAGTCGAACCCCGCAACACCCTGCCAGCTTTTCTGCGACTTCAGGTCCCTATTCACCGTTCCATTATATCGCCGGAGCTCGCGGTAAAAAGGAGGCTGGTGATAGGCGCCTGCTGCCATCCGGAAGATGATATCTTTTTTCCAATTGGGTTTCCAGCTGGCGCCGACCCGCGGGGAGATAATAAATTCCTGGTTCAGGGAATTATAATTGAACCGTACGCCGGCTGTCAATGTCGCAGAATGGGTTGAATCCTTTCCCAATAAAATATTATCCTGGATATAGCCGGAAAATTTATTGATATCGAGATCAGCTTTTGATTTGATCACTTTATTCAGCTGGAGCATATTCGGCTGGTACGGCAGTGAATAACCGGCGGAATCCTGGAATTCCCATTCATTCAATTTATCCGAAATGGTTGTCTTATCATAACCCAATCCCCATTGAAAAGCATGTTTACCCTGTTCATAATTCCCTTTATGCGAAAGGTTCCAGTTCTTGATGTTCAGCGTGTTCCTGGCAAAATTCTGGAACACCCCGGCGCCCAGCGGGTTTACGATCAGGCCATAACTGGGACTGCGTTTATCAAAATCTCTTTCGCCGAATAAATAAGCGCCGATGATATCAACGTTCTCGCTTTCATCATTCACGAAACGGGAAGCCATCCATTTCAATCTTAATTTTTTACTGGCCTGGTTGGTGATGGAAAGACCCAGCATATTGGTCTGGTACTCGTCCTTTTCCCTTCCTTCGAATTGAATATCCACGCCGATCGTAGCACTGAAGACAGGAGAGAATACCGAAGTGGTCAATTGACTGGACTGCGGAATCAGTGTGAATTTTGTTTGCGAGATATTGCTCAGCAGTTCCACCTGCCATTTGGAATTGAACTGGTAAGCCAGCAAAGCCTGGAAATCCGCAGAGGAGGGAACATAATTTCCTTTGGTATCCTGGCGGCTCAATAAATTCCGGTTGCTCCGGTTACGGATACCGAGCAGGTAAGAGAATTTTGAATTTTTGCCGGTGCCTTCGAATTGTAAACCCTGTTCGAGGATACCGATATAAGCAGAACCGCCAAAGCGTCGTGGTTTTTTATATTGAATATCGAGCACGCTGCTCAGCTTATCACCATATTTTGCCTGGAAGCCGCCGGTGTAGAAACTGATATTACGAACCATTTCCGGGTTGATAAAGCTCAGACCTTCCTGTTGACCGCTCCTGACCAGGTAAGGACGGAATATTTCAAAATCGTTCACATAGATCAGGTTCTCATCATAACTGCCACCCCTGACCGAATATTGAGAAGTGAGTTCATTGTTGGATCCGACGAATATCTTGATCAGGCTTTCCACGCCGGTGATAGCCGATGGAAGATTGATCACCGTTTTTGGATTGGGGCGTATCAAACCTGCTTCTTTCCGGTCACGCTGATCGGTAACCACCACTTCCTGCAGGGTTTTCTCCCCTTTCTCCATCCGGAGGGTAAGCGTTTCTTCTTCCCCTTCATTGAGCAGGAAGTTTTTTTGCTCTGATTTTCTGCCGGTGTAGGTGAAGATCAAGGCAAATGCTTTTTCCGCTGTTACCTGGATCCTGAAATAACCGGAGTCATTGGTGGTAATGCCTTTTGTTTGGCCGAGAATGACAATCGATACATTCGGCAGTGGGTTTTCATTCTCATCCACCACTTTGCCGGAGACATGAGCAGATTTTTTTTGAGCGAATGCGGCAACCGTCAGCAAAAAGCAGGCAGCAGTCAGCAGGATCTGGCGGGAGAATCTTTTCATAAGAGATTACGGTTCAAGATACGAATTGTTTCAGGCCGGGGAAAGATTTTGTTCTACCATTCGTTTCTCCACTTTTCCGTGATGTCGCCATTGTATTTAAGACCATATAGTTCAGCCGCCAGCTGAATAAACTCTGCTAACTCTTCTCTTTCTCCTGTTTCAATGAACTCATTGCGAAGATTTAATTTGTCGAACCCGGTAACTACTTCTTCCACCGCTTTCCAGATGCTTGCCGTGTCATTAGCAGCGGCAAGCCCACCGAGATATTTATCCAGTAATTTATTGCTTAATAAAAGATCGTCAGCTGTGTAGAAATCATCGCCCTCGCTCATCATTCTTTCCCAGCGGATCGTAGGTTTTTTAAATCGCAGGCTGTCCCGGTCTGCTTCCGGTGTATTTATCACAACAGCTTCCTGTTTCACCACGGGTTCCTTTTTTTCCGGTGCTGAATTACAACTCACAATTAATAAAAATGAAAAATAAATGAAACTGGTGCCGGAATAAAGGATGCTTTTTAGCATAGACCTGGTTATGGTTTTTTTAGCGCAGCGATCGTTGCTTTCGGATCAGCCGACCTGAATACCGTATTACCTGCCACCAGCACATTGGCGCCGGCTGCAATGATGGAAGAAGCATTTTCCAGCGTAACCCCGCCGTCGATCTCGATCTGCACATCCAGGCCTCTCCCGTCGATCATCTTGCGCAATTGTTTTATTTTTTCGATCGTGTAAGGGATGAATTTTTGCCCGCCGAAACCAGGGTTCACACTCATGATGCAAACAAGATCGATATCGGCCAGCACATCGCTGAGTTGCGAAACAGGTGTATGCGGATTGATCGCTACACCGGGCTTCATCCCTAGTGATCGTATTTGCTGGATATTGCGGTGAAGATGCGGACAGGCTTCGATATGAACGGACAAGTAATCTGCCCCGGCATTTTTAAACTGCTCGGCAAAATTGCCCGGCTCTTCGATCATCAGGTGCACATCACAAACTTTGGTAGTGGCTTTACGGAAGAATTCCACCAACATCGGTCCGAAACTGATATTGGGAACAAAGCGGCCATCCATCACATCGAGATGATACCAATCGGCCTCACTTTCGTTGAGCATTTTACAGTCGGTTCCAAGATCCAGGAAATTTGCGGAAAGCAGGGAAGGAGCGATAAGGGCCATGGGGGCAATTTGCGGGCAAGATAGCGAATAGAGATGATAGTTGAAAGATGATAACTGATAGGGAGATAAAAGTTAATAGAGAAAAGATAAAAGTGCTTTACAGTCCGGAGACTTCTACTGATCACATTGTTCACTACAGTTTGAAACTTAGGAAACAGGGAGCGACCTTAGAGTTGAAGGAGTTTTTATCTATTAGTTTTTATCTTTTATCTTCTCTGCGGCTTCCTTCGCCTCCGTCATATTCTTATCCAACCCATAAGCCCGCTGGTAATTCAATTTCGCTTCTTTTTTTTCTCCCATTGCTTCCTGGCATTTGGCGATCCAGTAATAAGCATCCGCGAACTTCGGGGACACTTTCAGGCAGAGATTGAAAACAGCCAGGGCCTCTTTATATTTTTTCATGTCATAAAGGATCACACCTTTTTCAATATGACCATCGAGAAAATAATAATCCTGGGTGATCGCCTGGTCAAACAGCATCAATGCTTTTTCTTTGTTGTTCGTATTGGAATAATAAATGCCTTTATAATAATAAGGCTCGGCATGAACACCGAGTGAATCGGCTTTGATCAGCGAATCACAAAGAGCAAGGACACGGTTATCCCCGGATTCTGCCAGTTTCAACGCGAACATATAATTCAGTTCCACGTCGAAAGGTGTAAGATCATACGCTTTTTGCAAAGTGGCGATCGTCTCTGCCTTATTACCTTTCCTGTCGAGAATATCGGCTTTCATCTTCAGCACATCCACCTGTTCGGGATTTTGCTGCAACATCCCGTTACAGATCTTCAATGCTTCATCGTTTTTATTGGAAATGGCCAGCGAACGGGCAAGGGTCAATTGTAAAAGGAAACTTTTAGGGAGCTCTTTTAAAGCTTTTTCCAAAAAAAGCGCAGCAGAATCAGGGTGTCTGTCCAGCAGCAGGTTGGCGAGGCCAAAAGCATATTTCTCGTCTTTTTTTAACGACCATGCTTTTCTAAAATCATCCAGTGCCGGTGCGGCCAGTCCATTCGTGTTTAGCAACACCCCCCTGCGGAAATAGAGCCGGTCGTTCGAAGGTTCTTTCCGGATACTGTCGGTTAGCCCGGAATAAGGGGCCTGTCCAAGCACCTCATCATAAGGAGATCCTGTATCTTTTTTATTACTACAGCTGTTGAGCAGGATCAAACCGCCAGTCAACAGGATCGCTAATTGCAATGCTCGTTTCATCGTTCTCAAATGAATCCTTTGGTCAAAACTACTATTTTTCTAAAGAGGTATGACAATCACCTGACAAAGTAAAGGCCTAACGAAAATACCTTTGCAGCCCTGCCTACCGGCAGGCAGGCCCTGTAAACAGGTGTTATTTAAACGAATAAAGATGAAAAAACTTGCTTTAGGTTCCTTGTTATTTGCAATGGTCCTTTCTTCCTGTAATAACAGCGCTAATATAAGTGCGGCTACGCCTGCTGCTGATACATTGAAATACCCCGAAGAAGATCATTTTAAGAATATTCAGCAACTGACCTTTGGCGGGGATAACGCGGAAGCCTACTGGAGCTATGACAGCAAATGGCTGGTTTTTCAGCGTACTAATGCTAAGGAAGGAATTCCCTGCGACCAGATCTTCATTGGAAAAGTTCCGAAGAAAGGGGAACCCTTCAATTATAAAATGGTCAGCACCGGTAAAGGACGCACTACCTGTCCTTTTTTTACCCGTGATGGTAAACATATTATTTATGCATCCACCCACCTGGGCAATGATGCTTGTCCTCCCACTCCTGACAGGGCGAAATACGGCAATAAATATATCTGGCCGTTGTATGAGAGCTTCGACATTTTTATGGCAGACCTGGATGGAAAAATTGTAAAGCAATTAACGACTGCAAAAGGATATGATGCCGAAGCAACTTTGTCGCCTGACGGGGAGCAAATGCTTTATACCAGCGATAAAGATGGCGATATTGACCTTTATATCATGAATTTGAAAACGGGTACCGAAAAACGGATCACCAATATATTGGGTTATGATGGCGGGGCCTGGTTTAGCCCCGATGGCACCAAGCTGATCTGGAGAGCCAGCCGCCCGAAAACGGAAGCAGAGATAAAGGAATACAAGGATCTTTTAGCCGAGAACCTGGTGGCACCCACCAATATGGAAGTGTGGGTGGCCAATGCAGATGGCAGCAACGCAAGACAGGTAACAACTTACGGCCAGGCAAACTGGGCACCGGCCTATATGCCCGATAGTAAAAGGATAATATTTGCATCAAACCATGAATATAAAAGAGGGTTCCCTTTTAATCTTTACACCATCAACGAAGATGGAAGCAATCTTCAGAAAATAAGCAGGGACAAAGGTTTTGATGCTTTTCCCATGTTCTCCCCGAACGGAAAAAGGATCGTGTTCTGTAGCAACCGGAATAATGGGGGTACCCGGGATACCAATGTTTTTGTGGCGGATTGGGAAGAATGAACCATGACTGGAACGGTATTTGAATGAATCCGGAAGAACGGATAAAACGTATTTCCAGTATGAAAACTATTTGTACTCTTTTGGTAGCGGCGGTCTTTTTTGCCAGCTGTAGTAAATCAGGCTATGTCAATAACCCAGATATACCCGATAATTTGCATAACAGGAACGTAGGCGCTTCCGCCAATGATCTGCTTGCTTCATCAAAATACAGTTCCCTGAAGATCGAAGTGCAGTATATGACCGGTTATCAACCGGATGCCGCGGCGCTGGATCATTTAAAAAATACGCTAAACGGATTATTGAATAAGCCAGGGGGTATCACCGTTGTCACGAAAGAGATACCCGCTTCTTCCAATTCCTCTCTTTCCGTTAATGATGTGATCAGTATCGAGAAGAATAACCGTACTGCTTTCACTAATGGCAATGAACTGGCTGTATATATTTTGTATACCAATGGAAATTATACCGACCCTGGTGTATTGGGTGTAGCGTATAAGAATACTTCCGCTGTTCTTTTTGGGAAGAAGATCAATGATAATTCCGGCGGACTGGGGCAGGCCAGCCGTACCAAACTGGTAGCCACGGTTGCCGAACATGAATTAGGTCATCTGCTGGGCCTGGTCGACCTGGGTACACCGATGCAGACAGGTCATAAGGATGATCCGCATGGAAACCATTGCAGCAATACCAGTTGCCTGATGTACTATACTTCCGAGACCACTGATATATTGGGTTTCCTGGTCACCGGGAGTATTCCGGTACTGGATGCCAATTGCCGGGCCGACCTGCAGGCCAATGGCGGCAAGTAGAAATAAGTAATAAGAAACAAAAAATAAGGAATAAGAAAGTAGTCGGGCATTATTGTAGCTTTGGGAACACAAAACTATTGCTATGTACAACGGCCTTCTTCACCTGCACAGTGTTCTCCGCTGGATAATACTGATCCTTTTATTGGTTGCTCTTTTTAAAAGTTTTGCTGACAGGAATAAAGCCTTTACTCCCGGCCATAAGAAAACAGGACTGTTCCTGATGATCACGGCGGATATCATGTTCCTGGTGGGATTGTATCAATGGTTTACTGGTCCCTGGGGTCTGAAAAGTATACAAGCCAACGGTATGGGCAATGTGATGAAGAATGCCTCCCTTCGTTTTTTTGCCGTGGAGCACCTGCTCGGAATGCTGATAGCGATCGCTCTTATTCATGTAGGCTATACTTATTCCAAGAAAGATATTCCCGATCCGATGAAGCATAAGAGAGTACTGTTGTTCTATGGTCTCGCCTTATTGATCATCCTGATCTCGATCCCCTGGCCGTTCCGGGCAGTGGGTGCGGGAAGGACATGGTTTCCGGGGATGTAAAACATAGGTAATGAAAAGGATATTTCAGTTTGTTTTTTTATCGTTATCCGCTATAAATATAGCTTCGGCCCAGGAAGTAAAACCTGAATTATTAAAGCAACCTGTAAGCTGGGAGTTTGAACGCTTTAATTACCCTCCTGCATTTGCACCGGAGATCACCTATAAAGGTTTTGAAGAACTACGGTTTGCTCCAGGGATGTTTAAAAAAGATTCGGTTGATTATTTTACCTACGCTTTTGTAATAAGTATTGACAGTGCCGAAAAGATTTCGCCGGGTGACATCCGGATTTTCCTCGAACGTTATTACAAAGCTTTATGTACTTCTGTCGCAAAAGACAGGAAACTAACAATAGATCCTTTTGCAATAACAGTAACGGCGACTGGTAAAAAAAAGACAAAGGGAAAACAACTGGTGTATGATTTTTTTCTTTCGGTCTTCGGTGTTTTTGCAGATGGCGCCCCTGTCAACCTGAACCTGGAAGCAACGGTGACGGAGAATAAAGCCGATCAAAAGACCTATATTCTTTTTATTATCTCTCCTCAACCCAAAACCTCTGTTGTTTGGGAAAAGCTATACCAGATACGGGAAGATCTTGAGTTGCCTGGTGTCTGACGTCTCCGCAGGAGCGTCTGACACATAAAGGATGACAGGGTGATTCGGAATAAAGTGTCAGACTCCCTCCAGGAGTCAGACACCTACTTATTCTCCCGGTAAAATATCTTACTCACGATTTTCCAACCATCTTTTGTTTTCAGCAGTCCCATGATATCGTGAAAATAAAAAGTCGGGTATTCGACAGTGAGTTTGGCAGTAGCTGCATTGCCAAATACCTGCACCGTTTCGATCTTTGTTTTGCGGTCCTGTTTCACGCCTGTATTTCTTGTCCTGGCCATAAAATCTTTCAGCATCACATTCATCACGGTGTCGTTTCTCATATACCGCATCTGGCCATCCGGGTGAAATGCTTTGGAGAACATGACACTGTCGCCATTGGTTCCTCCATCCAGGTAATAATTACAAACTGTTTCAATCTGGCGGATAGTTTCCGGGTCAGCCTGGGCTCTCGCAGCGGAAGCTGACAAAGCAATACAAAGAATAAAAAACAGCTTTTTCATATACGTTGATTTAGTACTAAAAATAACCAGGGTCGCGATCAGTACTGCCTGATTTTATATGAACGGCATTAACGTCCTCCCAATTCGATCACTTCGCAATCCTTCATCTCTTTCCCATCGATCACAAAGCGGATGATTGTCCTCACCTTATGCCAACCGTGTTTGCCGGCAGCCCCCGGGTTCATGTGCAGGCATTGCTTCTTTTCATCATAGATCACTTTGAGAATATGTGAATGCCCGCAGATGAATAATAAAGGCCGGTGAAGGGCTAATTGCGTTCTCGTTTCCGGGTTATAATTCGGCGGCGATCCACCAATATGCCGCATCATTATTTTTACTTCTTCACAGGTGAATACCAGTTGCTCCGGGTACACAGTTCTTAGAGTATGGTCATCGATATTTCCATATACCCCTTTCAATGGCTTAAACGAAGCGAGCCGTGCGGCTAATCCCCGGTCGCCGAAATCACCCGCATGCCAGATCTCATCACATGTTGAAAAATGAGTGAAGACGCTTTCATCCAGGAAACCATGCGTGTCTGAAATCAGGCCGATTCTTGTCATAGAGATCAAAAAGGTTGTTCAGGACAAAATTCGGGGTTACGTCCCAATTTCCTAATTTTAGATAACGAATCGATATGCCTTTCAAAAGGAACTTTACATATTATATAGACAAGCGAAAATGGAAATACTATTTCCTGATGGTCTCATTGGAGCTCGATAAGTGACTGCTGTATTGACCAGCTACTTTCTAATTTCTTATTTCTTATTAATTATTTCTTATGCCTCATTATCTTCAACTCGGATCTATTCCGCATAAACGTCATACCCAGTTCCGTAAACCGGACGGGGAGTTATATTCAGAGCAGTTATTCTCTACGGAAGGGTTTTCCAATGATTATTCACTGCTGTATCATGTTCATCCGCCTACCCAGATCATCAGGACCGAACCGCAGGTAAGCGTGGCGCCCACGATCGCTGAAGAAAAAATGCTGAAGCACCGCAGCTTTGAGGGATTCCGGATCAACCCGGTAAAAGATTATCTCCAGAGCCGCAAACCTGTACTGGTCAACAATGATTGTCATATCGTGCTGGCAGCCCCGCAGGAAAGCATGAAGGATTATTTCTACAAGAATACCGACGCGGACGAAATGATCTTTGTGCATGAGGGCACCGGTGTTCTGCGAACGATGTACGGGGAGCTTTCATTTGGCTATGGGGATTATCTTGTCATTCCCCGGGGAACGATCTACCAGATCCATTTTAATGACAGCAATAACCGCTTGTTCATTGTTGAGTCGTTCAGTCCTATCCGCTACCCAAAGAAATATGTAAGCAAGTACGGGCAGTTGATGGAGCATTCTCCTTATTGTGAAAGAGATATCCGCGGCCCGCAGCATCTTCCCACTTTCGATGAGAAAGGAGATTTCCTGATCCGGGCAAAAAAGAAAGGCGTTCTATACGGGCTGCATTATGGTACACACCCGTTTGATGTGATAGGCTGGGATGGATGCTGTTACCCCTATGCTTTTTCCATTCATGATTTTGAACCCATCACGGGAAGGGTACACCAGCCACCGCCGGTTCACCAGACATTTGAAGCGCATAATTTCGTGGTCTGTTCATTTTGCCCGCGGTTATTCGACTATCATCCACAAGCGATCCCTGCTCCTTACAACCACAGCAATATCGACAGCGATGAAGTATTGTATTATGTTGATGGAGATTTTATGAGCCGGAAAAATGTAACAAGAGGTATGATCACGCTACATCCTGCCGGTATCCCGCATGGGCCACATCCCGGGGCTGTTCAGAAAAGTATCGGTGCAAAGGAAACGAAGGAACTGGCGGTGATGGTGGATACCTTTCACCCCTTGATGCTGACTAAAGAAGCATTGGAGATAGAGAATGATGATTATGTGATGTCGTGGGCCGAGTAAATAAGAAATAAATAATAAATAATAAGAAATAAGCCTGCCTGCCTGCCTGCCGGCAGGGAATGAGAAAGTAATAGCTCATTGGTTCAACGTCTCCTGGACCATTACTTCTTCATTCCTTATTTTTTGTTTCTTATTCGATATTTATTTTCCTTCAGACGCATCCTCACATTTTTCCGCTTCTTTCCCGATCTCGTCCATAAAGGCTTTATCAGCATCGTATTTTTTTTCCATTGCTTCTTCGAAATTCATAAGGGCCGTTTCAGCAGCTTTTTTTTCAGCGCCTTCGGCTGCGCGGTGGGCTTTGCCATTCAGTTCGCACCATTGCTGTGCGATGCTTGCTGCGGTTTCTTTCGCTTCTTCTACTTTTGGAACTTCTTTTACTCCTTCCTTACCATCCCCGGCTTTTTTATCGTCTTTTCCCCCGCAGGCTACCAGCGCCAATGCAAGGATAATAAAGGAACTTGTCAGGATCTTTTTCATGTTTTGTTGATTTTGAGTTAATGTGTTTTTTCATCCATGACTGTCGGGCAGGCATGGGATTTCAAGTTACAATTACCCGGCCATAATCGCAAAACTGGCAGGCGTTCAATATAAAATTACCCTGCGATCACCGCTCCGCCGCGTCCGCCGCGAGAAACCAAAGGTTCTCTGCTGCCTTTTATCTTTTTTTATTCCGTGCTTAATTTTTTTTATATTCGGCTAACAAAAAATGTATTGCTATGCTAAAAATTGGAAATCTTAAATCGGGTGATATTATTTCAATCAACGATGAAGGCGTAATGCGGCACGGGACGGTAGTCAGCGTGAGCCAGGAAGAAAACCAGGCGCTGGTCAACAACGGCATACAGGAATTCTGGTACAGTCCCGAAAAAATGCATGCGGTCCCGCTGGATGAAGATCAACTGATAAAACTCGGGTTTACCCGGGAGGAGCAGGAAGGGGGTGTTAAATACAAAAAAGACTCTTTCCGGCTGGTCACCCCCAAAAGAGGCGATTTTTCCAATGTGGAAATGTGGTGGCGGGAGGACAGGCGCCATTTCAACTTTCCGTTGGGGGTGCATGACCTGCAAAATCTCCACCTGGATATGACAAAAGTCCACCTCGACATGCCTTAAAAACAGCATTTCAGGCTCAATTTCGGATAGCCTGGGATCTTTTTCTGCATAACCCCCAAAAATAACCGGGGTTATTTCTTTTTTAGGCCTGATACTCCTACCTTTGCGTTCCGAAAAAATCATGGCGAAACAACCCCTAATTAAACAAGATGGAACAATCATAGAGGCACTATCCAATGCTATGTTCAAGGTAAAATTGGAGAACGGGCATGAAATACTGGCCACTATATCGGGGAAGATGAGAATGCACTATATCCGCATTCTGCCGGGAGATAAAGTTGGGGTAGAGTTGTCGCCGTATGATTTAACGAGAGGAAGAATAAATTTCAGGTACAAATAAATAGCCACGGGCTATTGGCTATGGGCTTTGGGTCCGTAGCCAGAAGCCCAAAGCCCAAAGCTTAACAAAATGAAAGTAAGAGCATCCATTAAAAAGCGCAGCGTTGATTGCAAGATCGTTCGTCGTAAAGGCAAGCTGTACGTGATCAACAAAAAAAATCCCCGCTTCAAACAGCGCCAGGGATAATTGATTGAAGATTTTTTGATTGTAGATTGAAGATTTAAATCGTCAAACTTAAATACTAAATAATAAAATAAGAATATGGCTCGTATTGCCGGTGTTGACTTACCAAAAAACAAGAGAGGAGAAATAGGCCTTACCTATATATACGGTATCGGTCCCTCTACTGCACAGTACATTCTTGACAAACACAGTATTGACAGGAGTAAGAAAGTGCATGAATGGAATGATGATGATCTGAATGCTATCCGTAATACCATCACGGAAGAATTCAAAGTAGAAGGTCAGCTGCGTTCTGAAGTACAGATGAGCATCAAGCGTTTGCTGGATATTGCCTGCTACCGCGGTCTGCGTCATCGTAAAGGTCTGCCGGTTCGTGGTCAGCGTACCAAAACCAACAGCCGTACAAGAAAAGGTAAGAGGAAGACAGTTGCGGGTAAGAAGAAAGCAGCTAAAAAGTAAGCAGATAATAGATAATAACTGATAGATAATAGTTATTGTCCTTTGATCGTATAGTTTTAAAGGCTTGGAATAACTGGATTAATTACGGATAGCTAAAAGCCAGCAGGAGGATTGATCCAACCACGAGAGTGGCATTTTAAAAACAAGAACAGACTACCTACAAACAACAACATGGCAAAAGCACAAGCACAGCAGGCTACCAGCGCAAAGCAAGCCGCTAAGAAAAGAGTAGTGAAAGTAGATTCTTACGGGGATGCACATATTTCCGCTACATTCAACAACATCATCATCAGCCTTACCAACAAGAGCGGACAAGTGATCGCCTGGAGCAGCGCCGGGAAAATGGGCTTTAAGGGTTCCAAAAAGAACACTCCGTATGCTGCACAGATGGCTGCGGCCGATGCAGCTAAAACAGCATTTGACGCGGGTCTGAAAAGAGTGGATGTATTTGTAAAAGGTCCGGGTGCCGGTCGTGAAAGTTCGATCCGTTCGCTTTCACAAAGCGGTATCGAAGTAGTGATGATCAAAGACGTGACGCCCATGCCGCACAACGGTTGCCGTCCGCCAAAGAAGAGAAGAGTTTAATAGAATGTCGGGAGTCAGAAGACGGAAGTCCGAAGACAATATACCCGGCTACGATTATATAGTTATAATTGCTTTGAAAGGATCAAGGCAGTTCATTTTTAAAAGGGTGCCCGATTTATTTTTTACGATTTTTTACCGATCGTAGCACCGTTACAAAAAAAATCGAAATGAATAAAAACTATGGCAAGGTACACTGGTCCAAAGACCAAGATTTCCCGTCGTTTTGGTGAGCCTATTTTAGGCAACGGCAAATGGCTGGATAAAAACAGCAATCCCCCCGGAATGCATGGTGATAAGAAAAAGCGTAAACAATTAGGTGAATACGCTTTGCAGCTTCGTGAAAAACAAAAAGCGAAGTACACCTATGGTATCCTGGAAAAACAATTCCGCAAAACATTTGAAGAAGCAGCCCGCCGCAGGGGTGTAACAGGTGAGAACCTGATCAAACTGTGTGAAGCCCGTTTGGACAATACTATTTTCCGCATGGGTATCGCTCCGTCACGTCCTGCTGCCCGCCAGCTGGTCAGTCACAAGCATATCGAAGTGAACGGTGACGTGTTGAACATTCCGTCTTACCAGATGAAAGCCGGTGATGTGATCACGATCAAGGAATCCAGCAAGGGAAGAACTTCGATCACCAGTGTTATTCGTCCTAAGAACCCGAAATTCAGCTGGCTTGACTGGAGTGAGACCGAACTGAAAGGTACGTTCATCACTTATCCTGAAAGGGAGAGTGTTCCGGAGAATATCAAGGAACAGCTGATTGTCGAGTTGTATTCGAAGTAATAGGTGAATGGTGAATAGGCACTAGTGAATATTGTGCTATCCGCAATTCCCAAATCTTAAATCGTAAATCTAAAATTGTAATATGGCCATTTTAAATTTCCAGAAGCCCGATAAGATCATTTTGCAGAAAGCAACTGATTTCGAAGCTCAGTTCGAGTTTCGTCCATTGGAACCTGGTTACGGTGTAACCATCGGTAATGCACTTCGCCGTGTATTGCTGAATTCACTGGAAGGCTATGCGATCATCGGTGTGAAGATCGAAGGTGTAGAGCATGAGTTTGCTACGATGAAAGGCATCAGCGAAGATGTGGTAGAAATATTCCTGAACCTGAAACAGGTTCGTTTCAAAAAAGCAGTTGACCACGAGGTGGCGAATGAGAAGATCATTTTGTCCATTAAGAATAAAACAGAATTCACAGCCGGTATGATCGGTGAAGCCACTCATTCTTTCCAGATCATGAATCCCGACCTGCTGATCTGCACGCTGGATTCTTCTGCAAGAATGGATGTGGAACTGACCATCGGCAAAGGCCGCGGTTATGTACCTGCTGAAGACAACAAACCTAAAGATGCACCCCTGGGATATATTCCTATCGATGCCATCTTTACCCCGATCAAGAATGTGAAGTACACGATCGAGAATACCCGTGTGGAGCAGCGTACCGACTTTGAAAAACTGATCATGGAAGT
>JANOHQ010000199.1:0-11407 GCA_031406595.1 Chitinophagaceae bacterium | reverse complement strand
TTCTTTCCTACCTTTTTTGTGGAAAAAAGGTAGCCATCCTTCGACACGCTCAGGACGCCACGCACAAACGAAGCTCCGCCGTTTGTGCGGTCAGTGATCAAATGGGTCAATAGAACATAGACTTTAATGCGAGGAGTTGCTGCCTGCTATGCGGAGAGCAGGAAGCGCTGGTCCCGCAGATAATGAAAGCCCGGATAAATGATGCGGTCATATCATCTGCGGGAAGGCGCTGGGAAAGTCTTTTCGTGCAGGGCCGTAAGCCGGTTGTCACCCTGAGTTTATCGAAGGGCGTGGCCAAACAAATTTGATTCAGGCCGAAGGGCCTCCTGTCCACGGGACTCTGCGAGAGGGCAAATTCTCTGTGCCCTCTGTGAAAAAACATTTGCGAAGCAAATACCTCTGTATACTCTGTGGTAAAAAATCACTTGCGTCAGCAAGTCGAAGCCGGCGTATTTCAAACGGGTACTCTTGAACACGTATAAAAAACAAAGAGCGTCAAAAAAGGCCCTGTATTAGTTTTTAACAAGTACTATTTTTTACAGGGTTTCTATGTGTTCTCATCCTTTTTCTTATCCGCCTCTTCCTTAGATTCCTCGTCATTGACTTCTACATTCTTTTTGACACCCTGGACCAAAGAAGATATCGGTCCTTTCATTTTTTCCTGCGGATCGGTGGTATCCAGTGTTTCAGGATCAGGAGGCAACACTGCTTTTTTGCTGCTATCCTCGTTTTTATTAACAGGTTGATTTGCCATGGTATTTTTATTTATATATACTATGGACAAATTTCAGACCATCACCATTATTAAACCGGGTGCATGTTTTCGCAACGGCATACAGAAACAGGTTGGGTAATTTTTTCCCCTGCCAGGCAGGAGTGAGAGTTGGTTTTCTATGGCACAATTATGTATTCAATATCCACATATCTTAATCACTTAAAAAATGATCTATGGATAAGATGGAAATAAAAGGCAAATGGAACGAATGGAAAGGGACACTGAAACAGAAATACGCGGACCTAACCGACGATGATCTGAAGTACGAGAAAGGAAAAGAAGATGAAACATGGGGCAGGATCCAAAAAAAACTGGCCAGGTAAAAGATGATGGCGTGAAATGGTTAAAAGGCCTGGGTTAGCGATCCCTGTTTCCCAATATAAAATACCCATGCCGGTTGCAAAACATAACCAGTATGGGTATTTTTTCTACGACTTATCTTAAGCACTATCAAACCCTCTTAACCCATTTCAAGGAGACCTGTAACAATTCCCCACTGGGTAACTCTGCAATATAACTGTCTGCGGTCATCGCAAGAGGGATCAACAAAGTATTCACACTGATCGTTTCATTGGTCTTTGTCTTCATGGACCTTGTCAATTGCAGGCGACCCGCCAGCTCCTTTATAGTGGGAGCGTTATTTTTTTTGACGGCTATCTTTACAAAGGGCAGGGGATCAATAGGGCCGCCAAAGGAATAAATGCCGAAATGCAAATGCGGGGGCGTGGTTTTGGCATTGCCGGTATTACCGACAAGGCCCAGGGTATCGCCTTTCTTTACATACTGGCCTTCCTGCACCAGTTGCTTATCCAAATGCGCATAGTATAAACTCAGGTTGCGGTCGGTTACTTTCAGGTGGATCGTTTTGCCACCCAGGCCGCCATCTTTCAGGGAAGAAATATAGCCATCTGCTGCTGCAATCACCGGAGTAAGTTTGGTAGCGAAAATATCAATGCCTTCATGAGTTCTTTTGCCGTTATCGCGGGAATCACCCCATACACTTCCAACCCTTGCTTTGTTGCCGGCTACAGGAAACCCGAGTGAAGGCGCCACTGAAACAGCCAGGCTGTATGCAATACCCTGTTCTATTTCCGGTTGCAGGCGAAGAATATATTGGCCGGTTTCGTTGATATCAAAACCAAAAATGGATTGTTCAGTATCGGCAGCGAGTACATGTTCCAATTCCGTTCCATTCACTTTAAATACATCCGCATAAATAAGATCGGTGGCCGTCTTTTGTACACGGGATCCTGCGGGTAAAAGATCAAAATTGATCCTTTCACCACGTTTTGCTGTAAACTGCAATGCCAATGCGCGGGGTTTGCCTGCCGGGAACTGGCCAACAAGGCTATAAGGTAATGTAATGGACTGCGGCGCAGCCAGGATATTCTTTGAAAGATCTATCCATTGTCTGCCAACAGGTCTGTTTTCGACCTTGCCGGCATATACTTCGTGCGGAGTTTTTTTCTCACCGAAAATTTTCCCGGCACTGTTACAGGAAATAAAAGATGTTGTGGTCAGCAACAAGAAAAAAAGGTTCTTCATAGACATAGTCTGCGCTAAGAGCAAAGAGCAAACCGGGTTTAGTGAAGGAAATATTAATAGATCGAAGGAGGTTACTGTTAGGTATTTACATATTTAAATTACAAGGGGGTTGTAGAATATACATGACATTGAGACTAGTGGGGTTCGGCGAGTGGCTAGTGGGGAATGACATAATGATCAGTTGAATTCTCCCTCTCCGTTATTGCGAGTGGAGCTAAGCAAAAGGAGAGGGAGGCAGAGGGTGAGGTCAAATTGAGGTTACCGCACATTCGAAATACTGTTCTTCACCGTATCATGCTTGGTCTTCATGATATTGCTGATAGCGGTATAGCTACGGTTCTCATGCTGCATCTGGCTTTGCAACTGCAGGTATTGAAGGTTGAAAGACATTTGAGTTTCCTGCATTTGTTTAGTGGCGGCCAGTGCTGAATCTCTTATCGCTGCACCGGGTTGAAGCGTGATCAGGCTATCATATTTTGTTTCGAGCTTTTCCATTCTCGCTGTTACCGCTGTTTGCTTTTTATCGAAAGCCTGCATCATGTTAAGCAATTCTACTTTTTTCTTTTCCAGTTCGGTCAGCTCTTTGCGCAATAACAAATATTCGGGCTCTGCTTTGTTGAAGACGGCCAGGTTGGCCTTGTCTAACGGTTTGGCAGGATTAGTAACCTGTGCTTTTGTAGAAAAGGATAATAATAGTAATAGCACCGGTAAGAACAGGATATTCTTTTTCATATACAGGTTTTTCTGAAGTTACTGATTATTGATGGGACGAACCACCGGTTTATCTGTCATAACCTGTAGTCGATAGGAAAATGTTTTTCACACCATTTTATTCCATTACCTTAGAAACCATTCCAAACCACACTATCATGAACTACTGCAAACCGACTGTACTTGCTCTGCTTATTTTTTTGATGACCATCCCCGCGCAGCTATTTGCCATTGATCCCACAGACACGAGAATGCTCTCGCAACCAGCGATCAGCGCCAGCCATATCGCATTTATCTATGCCGAGGATCTCTGGGTGGCTAACAGGGATGGGTCGCAACCACGGCGACTCACCATCGATGAAGGATTGGAAGGCAGCCCCGCTTTTTCCCCCGATGGAAAAACGATCGCCTTCAGCGCCGAGTATGACGGGAACGTAGACATATTTACCGTACCGGTGGAAGGAGGTGTTCCCACAAGATTGACCTGGCACCCTTATCCCGATATCGTCCGCGGTTTTACCAGCGATGGTAAATCCATATTGTTCGGTTCACAAAGAAGTACATTCACTAACCGGTACTCACAATTGTTTACAGTTCCGGTCAATGGTGGTATCGCCACACAACTGGAAATACCCAATGCGTTCTGGTCCACGTATTCACCAGATGGAAAACAATTGGCGTATAACCCTATCGGGGATGCATTCCGCCAGTGGAAACATTACCGCGGCGGTTCCATCTCCAATATCTGGGTCTATACATTCGCCGATCATGCAACAATAAAAATTCCTCAACCCGCAGGCGGTTGTAACGATGTAAATCCAATCTGGATGGGTGGCTCTATTTATTTCCGGAGTGACCGTAACGGCGAATTCAATTTATATAGCTATAACACAGCAACAAAAAAGATCGACCAGCTTACCCATTTCAAGGATTTCCCGGTGATCAATGCTTCGGGAGCGAATGGTACGATCGTATTTGAACAAGCCGGTTACCTGCATACGATTAACGCAGGAGAGAACAGTACAAAAAAATTGAAGATCGGTATCGCCGCCGACCTGCTGGAACTGCGTCCCCGCTTTGTAAAGGGAACAAGGTATATCCGGAGCGCTTCTATTTCTCCCACCGGTCAGCGGGCTGTTTTTGATTTCCGCGGGGAGATCGTTACCGTTCCCGCCGAAAAAGGCGATCCGCGGAATCTTACCCAAACAGTAGCGGCGCATGAGAAATATCCCTCCTGGTCACCCGATGCTAAAACGATCGCCTATTTTTCTGACGCATCCGGTGAATACCAATTGCATCTTCGTCCGCAGGATGGTAAAGGCGAAACCAAAACATTCAAACTGAACGGCACTGGTTTTTATGCCTACCCGAGATGGTCGCCCGACAGCAAGCAGATCAGCTTTACCGATAATGGGCGCAACCTGTACCTGTTCGATGTGGCAAGTGGTACCATCCGTAAGATCGACAGCGATGATCTTTATGTACCCGGCGCTTTCCGGGATATGCATGGCGACTGGTCAACCGATTCAAAATGGCTGGCGTATACCAAACTCACCGAAACACAGTTCAAACGTATCTATTTATATTCTGTAGAGCAACAAAAATCAATAGCACTGACCGATGGATTGAGTGATGCCACGGATCCTGTATTTGACCGCGGCAATAAATACCTCTACTTCTTTGCATCTACCGATGCCGGACCGGTGATCAACTGGTTCGATCAATCGAATAATGATATGCGTTCTGTCAGCTCTATTTACCTGGTGACCCTGCAGAAAGAAACTATTTCTCCATTTGCTAAAGAAAGCGATGAAGAAAAAATAAAAGACCCGGCGGATACTGCAAAGGCAAAAACAGCGGCAACAGCAGATAAAAAACCACTGACGATCGATTGGGATGGTATTCAAAACAGGATCGTTGATCTTCCTGTGAAAGCCGGTAATTATGGCGGGCTTGGCATGGGAAAAGAAGATGAGTTGCTCTATATCTCTTATCCCGATGAAGGACCAGGGATGCTGCATAAATATGATATGAAGAAAAGGAAGGATAACGATGTGATGGAAATGGATGGTTACATTATTTCTGCAGATGGCAAGAAGATGTTGTATGTAAAGACCGGCAGCTGGGGAACCAGTAATACCGGCGAAAAGAATGAGCCGGGCAAAGGAGCGCTGAACACCGAAGCGATACAGGTGAAGATCGAACCCCGCTCGGAATGGCCGCAGATATTTGATGAAGCCTGGCGGGTGAACCGGGATTATTTTTATGACCCCGGTATGCATGGAGCCAACTGGTCCGCTATGAAAAAGAAATACGAAGTGTTCCTGCCTGATCTCGCCTGCCGCAGCGATCTGAATACACTGATCCAATGGATGTGCAGTGAGTTGGTAGCAGGACATCATCGCTTAACGGATCGCGGAGAGATTCTGCAAAATCCTGAAAGGATCGGTGGCGGTTTGCTGGGCGCCGATTATTCGATCGATAAGAATCGTTACCGGATCAAAAAAATCTATGGTGGCCTGAATTGGAACCCTAACCTGCGTTCTCCATTGACCGAACCCGGTGTGAATGCAAAAGAAGGAGATTATATTTTGGCAGTGAATGGAAACAATGTAACGGCTGCTGATGAACTCTATCGTTTTTTTGAAAACACTTCAGGTAAGATCGTTGAATTAACGATCGGGCCCAATGCGGACAACACGGGATCAAGAGTGGTGAAAGTGGTGCCGGTTGCCAACGAAGGAGCTTTGCGTAACCGTGATTGGGTGGAAGGAAACCTGCGCAAAGTAAATGAAGCAACAAAAGGACAGGTAGCCTATGTGTATGTACCCAACACAGCAGGACTGGGCCACGAATATTTCAAAAGATATTTTTTCCCGCAGGCGAATAAAAAAGCGATCATCGTGGATGAGCGTTTTAATGGCGGCGGGCAGCTCGCCGATTATTATATCGATATCCTTCAACGGCCTTACCAGGCACACTGGAATATGCGGTATGGTAGGGATCTCAAATCACCCAGCGCTTCGATACAGGGACCCAAAGTGATGATCATTGATGAGACGGCAGGATCGGGCGGTGATATGCTTCCGTGGATGTTCCGGAAATTCAAAGTGGGCACACTCGTGGGTAAACGTACATGGGGAGGACTCGTGGGCATCCTTGGCTTCCCGGAATTTATTGATGGTGGAGGCGTAACAGCACCCAATGTGGGGATCTGGACAAAAGATGGTTTCGTGGTAGAGAATGAAGGAGTGGCCCCGGATATAGAAGTAGAACAATGGCCTGCCGATATTATCAAAGGAAGAGATCCTCAACTAGAGAAAGCGATCGAGATCGTATTAAAGGAGCTTGAAAAAAACCCACCGGAGGAACCGAAGCGTCCGCCGTACCCGAATAAGGTAAAGAATTAAGAAAAACAGCCGAACGCTGATCGTTACGATGATTATGATTAGTGCAGAGGGATCATAATACCCACCAGGTAGAAATGTCCCATCGGGACATTTTGCGGGTAGACAGATGTAAAATGAACGAAGTGGGCGTCCGGCTTCCTCACCCTACCCTCTCCACAAGTGGAGGGGGAGTCGTCGTTACCCCTCTCATGCAAAGAACGGAGAACTCGTTCCCCTCACCATGCAAAGAACACGGAATTCGTTCCCTCCTCTCCATGCAAAGAATACGGAATTCGCTCCCCCTCCCATGCAAAGAATACGGAATTCCTTCCCCCCTCTCCATGCAATGGAGTGGGGCAGGGGGTGAGGAAACTTGCGGTACAACCGTTTAGAAATATTCAATCAACCGTTCTCTCCATACTAATATAATAACCCCGATAATAGCGAGCAGGGAGTATAGCCAGCTTTTCAACGGAATTTTCTTCTTGTAAAAGATAACATTCACCGCAATAACCGATACAGGCAGCATTGCAAATATGGTATAGGCGACAGCGGCATTCATCCGGGCGATGGCCATCAATGAAAAAGACAACCCTAAAACAGCGCCAAATAGTATGGTTAAAAAAAGTAAATAGCCTTTTTCCCGCCCGGCAACGAAAGGCTTAATAAAGGAGTCATGTTTATTTCTCACCGTGTCAATCAGTATGATAAACAGGAATGCTATAAGGATACGTATCCATGTTGCATGAAATACTGATACTGTTGTCCCCGGCTCAATAAAAGTCTTCTTTGATAGTATAAACGCAAACCCGGTCAATGCGGCAGCTGCAATTCCATATAAAAGACCTGGGAGTGGTAGCCCGAATTTTTCACTTTTTATTTCGTTTTTTTCTGCGGTAGAGTTAATTAGGAATAGTAAGGAGGTGATGGTGACCAGCATAGCAACCATTCCCAACCAATTCATTTCCTCACTTAATATCATCCATCCGAATAACCAGGTAAAGCCCGGTCCCAGGGTGGTTATCATACTTCGTCGCCTGGCACCGAGGATACGCATTGAACAAAAACCGCAATAATCACCGATTGACTTACCAAGGATACCGGAAAGTCCCAGCCAAAGCCAATTGGATTCAGTGGGAATGGTAAATAACTCCCAGGGCGAAAGATTGTCGAGTACACAAACCAATATTCCTAATAAAAAGATACTGAAAAACAACACCGCCTTGTTTAATACCAAAGGATCTACCAGGCGGGAAAGCCTGGCCAGTGCAAAGGTTGAAATTGTCCAGGAAAATAGTGTGGCAAAAGCCGCCAGGTAGCCAGTGTTCATGTTTCTGATTGCCTATAAATATAATTTTTATTCGGCTGTCACAGGGTCAATAATTTGCCTGATCACACTTATTTTTTTCGCGGAGAAGCCCCTGTAACTTGCGTGCTCGAGCAAAGAATCCTTATCCGGGGCAATGTACAGGCAATACAATTTATTATCGGTGACATAGCTATGCACCCAATATACTTTTGTTTGAATTTCACTCATTGACTCGCAGGATTGTTGCGCCATGTCTTTTAACTCAGGTTCTGAAAGTAAGCCAGCACCTGGCCAGTCTCTTTCTATCAGGAATTTGGGCATAGGTGGTGTTTGTCCTTTATAGTAATACAATGCGGTCGCAATCTTTCCTGTCCCCGGTTATAAATAATAACTGATCCTTGCAGAGAGTACAGAATTCTTAGGCTTTGATTCGCCCGCGTCTTCTTTATTAATTTTCAATAGCCCGGGAGTAAATCTTACACTGACGCCCAGTTTTTTATTGAATATGTATCCTGCACCAAGAGGCACTCCAAGGTCAAAACTGCTCAGGTCTTTTTTCACATCTGCCGTTGTAGGATCCGCGCCACCACCCGGCCCGGTAAAACTGCTTTTGTTCTTTGCACTCAGCAATACTCCGGGCTGTAAACCAGCTTCTGCGTACAATCCGCTGGTGAACTGGTAACGTGCCAGCATACCCAGGTTGATATAACTCAATTTTAAGACACTCTTACCGCCATAAGTTTCCGATCCGTAAGAAGATTTCCCACCCTGTTGGGAATAAAGCAATTCAGTCCTGAAATCCAAAGACTTTGAGAGGTTAGCTATTTTGATCCCACCGCCGGCAAGGAAACCGCTAAGAGAACCGGTATAGCTTTCGTCTCCTGCGATCGATGAATTATTAATACCCATAAAGAAAAGCAAACCCATATCCGATTTCATTTTTTTTTCATCCTGGGCATTGGTCAAAAGCGAACTCGAAATAAGGCTTATTGCCAGTAAATACTTTTTCATGTTGATGATTTTAGAGTTTAATATTCTTTGATATTTATGGTTTAATTGATGCAATAGTGACTGCCCGGTCAAAAGGTGATCTGAATAACCCAAATCGGATGAATGGTGTCCACGAAGAACCACCCGATACAAGATTCTTCAGATCCCGGTATAACCCGCAGGGCGATCCACCCCGGCCCAGAATGAAGGGGAACCTGACATTGGATACGGGCAACTTTTCAATACCCGGCAATGAATTAAAAACTTCCAGGGCATATTCGTAACAATTGAATTTTTTAAGATCGTATTTCTTTTTTGATAACTCTTTGCATTTGTCCATCACGAGTACAAACTCTTTCATGGTCAGTTTTTTTTCCAGGGAAGCGTTGTACTCCCTGTTGCTGTTGTCCATAATTCTCGACCTGACTTTTTTGAAAAGACAGGTTACCGGTACGCGGGGATAGAAACCAAAAGAAGCAGTAATTATGTTTTCGTAAGATGCGGATTGCTTCGTTAAGATCAGGAAAACATGACCCGGTTCTTTCTTTTTATACACCTTTTCCGGGTTATTATTGTCGGGCAGGTCGGCACAAATAGTTACAGTATAGGCTGCATCGGGTTGCAGTGGATAAAAAGCGAGCAGGTGCTCAGTTATGCTCAACACTCTCTGTGCTTCCTTTTTTGTGGTGTCGGTCAGCTCATTGCCGTTGCAAAGGATAGATGCAAGCAGTAGCGTTAGCAGCCAAATGCCGAGCATGATCCTTTTATTGATTGCAGCCCAACCCGGGTAATATTTCATTTGAATGGGATTTATTTTAGCTAGAGCTTTATAAGCCTGGTGATCTGTCTTGCTTCACCCATTTTTATTTCCAGCAAATACATACCGGGCGTAAGCGTTTCGACGGATTCATTTATCAATGGACTTGTTATCCTTTTACGGCGAACTATTTTTCCAGTTATATCATACAGCAGCCATTCACTTCCGGGAGTAATTGCTGCAGCGTTCAACTGAACAGATAAGTTAGCCTGCACAGGGTTTACTATATTTTCTACCAGGCCCGGTTCATATTTTATTCTTACTATCGGCGAATACACAAAGCGGCTGTCAATGTCGACTTGTTTAAGGCGGTAATAGTTTATAGCAGAGAGAGGGCCCTGGTCGGTAAACGAATAATTTTTCCTTGTTGAACTGTTCCCGGCTGCCCCTACTGTTCCAATACGGGTATAGGAGATCCCATCCGTACTTTTCTCTATGTCAAAATGGGAGCTGTTGGTTTCCTGCGCGGTTGACCATTTCAATCGTACTGTATTGTTGTATGGTTCAGCATTGAATTCAAGCAATGTAACAGGCAGGATCTGCAATGTGGTCGCATTACCCCTGGCGGGGTTGGTAACCAGGAATTGAGAGTTTACTCCAAATGCATTGTATTCAAAAACGGCAAAGTGATATATCGTGTTTGGAGTCAGTCCCGTTATTGTTACAGCGTTACCCGCGGCATTATATACCACATAATTGCCCGTGCCCAACTGTGTGCCTGAACCGAAAGCACTGTTGGCAGTATAAGTTCCATTGTCAACGGGGTTAGAATTGACAGCAGAGCCCTGTTTCATCAGTACCAGTCTCCTGTTTCCGCTTCCATTTGTCCATGTCAATTGTAATGTTGTCGCAGTTACCGATCCTGCAGCCGCATTGCTGGCCTGTGTTTGGGGTGCACCGATGGTCGTTACATTGCCGGTAGCTCCCGGACGTAAGTAGAGTGGACTGCTAACTCCGTTATATTCATATACGGCAAAATGGTAGGTAGTTCCTGATACAAGCCCGTTCACATTTGCAGTAGTTCCGGAACTTTGGGCGATCACAAAATTGCCCGTGCCTATTTCTGATCCGGCTCCAAAAGAAGAATTGGCAATATATGCGATCAGGTCGACTGGATCGGCATTCACGGCAGTATTTGCTCTCGCTACTATCAGCCTGGCCGCTCCGTTTCCATTTGTCCAACCTACCGTGGCACTGGTACCTGTTACCGTGCTAAAGCCGATATTGCTGCTTTGCAGCGTTGGTGCCGAAATAGTCGATTGATTACCGGTTGCCGGGTTTATGGTGAGATAGGTTATGGTCGCCCCTGTACCATTGTATTCATAAATCCGGAAATGATAGACAGTACCGGGCAGTAAACCGCTTAGAGTAAATGATGAACTGGTATTATCATATACCACCCGTTGTCCCGGACTGATCTCCGCGGCTAATGAAAAATTATTATTCTCTGCATAGTCAATGCCATTAACTGGTATAGCATTAACAGCACTACCGGCCCTTGCCACAACTATCCGGCGGGTTCCATTGCCGGATGTCCAATTCAGAACCATCGAAGTTCCGTCGACACTGCTAAAGGTTAAATTACCGGATGGAACAGTGGGTGCACCATCGGTCGCCTGGCTGGCGGTAGCTGGTGATACTGTACGATATACTGGCGTGCTGAATCCATTGAATGGGTACACGGCAAAATGATAGGTAACGCCCGGTAGCAAACCGGAAATATCAACACTATTGCCAGGACTATTGAAAACAACATAGTTGCCGGTACCGATCTCGGAGCCGAAACTAAATGCAGAACTTGCAAAGTAGGCCGTGAGATCAACAGGATTGGCATTAACTGCAGAACCCGCTTTTACAAGGACTAAAGGTCT
>JANOHQ010000196.1:0-5354 GCA_031406595.1 Chitinophagaceae bacterium | reverse complement strand
TCTTTGCGGTTAAATAAATATAGAGGTGCGAAGCGATTATGTGTGCACTTAGTGTTGGGAAGGCTAAGGGCTATGCGCTGTGGGCTATGGGCTCTCTGTTCAATGATTAATTGTTTCAAAGGCCAGCAGCCCGTAGCCAGTAGCCCGTGGCCTCCCTCTCAATTCTCCATCACCTCATTCAAATCCCTCTGCTTCTTAATAAACTCATTCGAATATATCTTCAGCAACAACATAAACAAAGAGATCAGCAGCGGACCGAATATCAGCCCGATGAATCCAAATACTTTCAACCCGATGATGACACCGAAGACGGTTGTAAGCGGGTGTACATTACCTAATCTTTTCAATAAAGTAAACCGCAGCACATTGTCCACCGTTCCGATGACCCCGAAACCAAAGACCAGCATGGCGATTCCCTGCCCTGTTTGTTCGTTGGCAAAAAAGATAATAGCGATCGGCACATAAGCCAGCGCGGCGCCTACTACCGGCAGCATAGCAGCAATACAAGTGACCCCAAACCAGAAGAAAGGCTCTTTTACACCAATGATCAGGTAACCGATCAATGCCACCACTCCCTGTGCAAAAGCGATCAGCGGGATACCGATGGCATTTGATTTAACCATCGTATGCACTTCCTTGCTCAGCCTTCCCACATTCTCGTCGCGGAGCGGGATATATTCAAACAAGGTATTTTCCATACTCCGGCCATTCACCAGCATAAAGTAGAGAATGAAATACATAAAGAAAATGGTCGTCAGGGTATTAAAAGTAGCGCCCAGTACTTTGGGCAGGCTCGCGGCAATAAAACCACCGAGCTTGTTGATATTCGCATCGCTGGCCAGCACCACATCGTATTGCTTTTCGATATTGCCCACCACTTTCTTCAATGCTTCCACCAGCTCATTCGAATGCTGCACGGCATAAGTTACTTTGGAAGAGAGCATATTGGCCAGCAACCCGACGGGTAAAAGAATAACAATAAAAGAAAAAAGCATCAGAAATATCGCCGTCCACCCCTTTCGCCATTTCTTTTTTTCGGTCAGGGCAAACATCCAGTTATGTAATAATATATAAAGAGTGATCGCCCCCAGCAATGCCGGCAGGAAGGAAGAAAGCTCCATGAACAGGAGCAGGCCCAGCAAAAGGATCAGGATGATGAAGAATACCTGGCGGACCCTGTTCTGACTTAATACATCACTCATAAATTATGGATGAGATACTAATTTAGTGAAAAGATCAATAAAGATGATAGATGATAACTGATAGATGATAGTTCTTTTAATTCAAAAAGTCCTGTTCCGGTGCAGAAGTCGTAGAATTAAAAGAACTATTATCAACTACTAAGTTAATATCTGCAAACGACAGATAGAGGATACCTGCCTGCCGTGAGCGACCTGGGAGTTGAAACCACTATCATCTATCATCTGTCAACTATCATCTAAACCTTCACTTGCTTCCACTTCCCCTTCTTAAAATAATACCACGCCGCCAGTGCAATCGCCGTTTCCGCTGCCGGTATCGCAATAAATGCACCGATGGGACCCATCCCCAATGTTTTCGCTAATAAAAAGCCAAGCGGTATCTGGAAAAGCCAGAACCCGATAAAATTGATCCAGGTCGGTGTCCTTGTATCGCCGGCGCCGTTCAGGGCCTGTATCATCACCATCCCGATACCATAGAAAATATAACCGCAGCCGATGATACGCAATGCCTGTACACCAAAGCGGTGCACTTCGGGTTCCTGGGTAAAGATGCTGATGATCGGCGAAGCAAATAACAGGAACAACAGCATTACACCTGCCATAAATATTGCGTTATACTTCATGGTCAGCAATACACTTTTTTCCGCACGGTCGGGTTGTTTGGCACCGAGATTTTGCCCGACCAGTGTTGCGGCCGCATTGCTCAATCCCCAGGCTGGTAATATAAAAAATACCACATTCCTGATCGCCACCTGGTAACCTGCTGATGCATCGGTATGACCGGTATAAGAAACCAGCGCTGCAAGTACGATCCAGCTTCCGGATTGAATAATGAATTGCAGCGTGGCGGGCCAGGCGACGGTTACGATCGTTTTGATAACCGGCGGATCCCATTTAAAATGCCAGCGCTTTATTTTGATCGTGCCATTGCCTTTGAATAAATGATAACACTGGTACAATACACCCGTACTGCGGCCGATCACCGTGGCGATAGCAGCTCCTTTTAATCCCAGTTCAGGAAATGGGCCATAGCCATTGATCAGCACAGGGCACAGGATGATATTGGTGATACTGGCTATCCACAGGCTTTTCATGGCCATCGCGGCATCGCCGGCACCGCGGAAGATCCCGTTGATCAGGAAGAGTAAGATAATAGCTAAACTCCCTCCCAGCATAATACGGGTGAAGGGAGTTCCTTCTTTTACAACAGTTTCGGAAGCGCCCATCAGCCGCAAAATATCGGCGGCAAATACAATACCCGCAATACTGACGACGACAGTAACGATCAATGCGATCAGCAGCGACTGCATTCCCGCATGTGCGGCACCGTCGGGATCTTTTTCACCGGTACGCCGCGATACTACGGCAGTGGCGGCCGTGCTCAGGCCGATGGCAATAGAATAAACAAGAGCGATAGCGGATTCGGTTAAGCCTACGGTGGCAATTGCATTGCGGCCCAGTTTGCCGACGAAGAACATATCCACCACAGCGAATACGGACTCGAGGCTTAATTCGAGGATCATCGGGACGGCCAGCAATACGATAGCGCCACGCATGCTGCCCTTTGTATAGTCGTGTTCACCGCCTTTTAATGATTGCTTTAATAAAGCCCAGAAATGAGACCGCTTATTGGTATAAGTTGATTCAGACATGATTGAAAATCGTTTGAAATTAAAATAAAAAAAGGAATGGTAAGCAATGGATCATTGCTTTAAGATAAACGGTTACAATAGAAACCGTTTACAGGTCAGCAGGCTATGGTCGGCGTGGATTTCATGTTCCTTTTTTGGAAAGAGATGCGAAGATAGAGGAAAAGTCGGAAAGACCGAAAGTCGGAAGTCCGAAGACGTCCGCATTTTTCTTATACGCAGCATTGTAATATCAGGGGCCACCTTTTTTGTCCCTGAGGGACGCAATGTCGGTAGAATTGAACAGCAGCCAGCATTTGCGTCGTAGGTGCAAAATCAACCCATCGTTTTCTACACAATTTCGATGATGTATTGTCGATCCTGAATAATTGTTTTGCCCCATACGGGGCAAGAATACATTCGACGCAATGTTTCTACCGACGTTATGTCCCGATGGGACAAGCGGCCTTACATAATTTTACTTGTCCCGGAGGGACAGCATGTCGGTAGAATCGAACAGGAGCCAACGTTTGCGCCGTAGGTGCAAAACAATGGTTATTCTATATAATTACCATATTCTCTGCGAGCCCTGCGTTCTCTGCGTGCTTTACCAAAAAAAAAGCCACCCCGCTTTCACGAGATGGCTTTGGTTATATCAACTGATCCGTTATTTAGAATACCTGTACTATGATCCGCTTCGCTCCCAGTATTTTACCACTTCCATTCACCAGTCGTACAATGTATACGCCATTGGCTTTCAGACCAAGGTCTACCTGGATCTGCGAGTAGGTCTGGGCTCCGGTGATCACTTTCTCCTCGTACACTTTCTGACCTGCCGCATTGAATACCTGCACCGTAGCCGGTTCATTCGACTGGTTGAAGAACCTTACCTGGAATATGCCGCGGTTCGGATTCGGGTATACCCAGAGGTTATTCGACTCAGTGCCTGTTATCACAATCGGTGCCGATGTTGTTGTACATCCCGCAGGAGACGTATAGATCACGCTATAAGTACCCAAATCGTCGATGCCGATCTGTGTCAGTGCCGGGTTCGTTGCGCCCGGTATTGGCACACCATTGAATAACCATTGATATGATCCGCCGGCAGGGTTTGGATGCGCCGTAAGCGTTACAAACTGGTTAGGCAGGATCGATGTACCCGGGTGAGCCGATACGGTCACTGTTGGTCCAGGATTCACAAACAGTGTTCTTGCCGGAGAGTTCACTATCGAACACAGGCCGGTCAATACAACCCTGTACGTATTCGTATTCATGCTTTGCGTTACACCGGTCACCGAGAAGGATGATGCAGTTGCTCCTGCGATATTCACCCATGCCGTTCCATTCCATTGCTGCCATTGGTAAGCTATCGGGCCTCCCGCGCTTGGAGCTGTTACCGCTGTTACACTGAATGTAGCAGTGCCGCCCACACATACCGTCTGGTTGCCAGACTGTGCTGTGATTGTTGGCAGCTGGCTGTCGGTTACTGTGATAGTGAAAGTGCAGACTGCTGTTCCACAGGTATTGGTCGCTGTCAGGGTAACCGTTGTTACGCCTACATTAAACGCAAGACCGCTACCTGTTCCGCTACCGCTTCCTGTTGTGGCTCCTGCAAGGGTATAACTATATGTCGGAGCCGGTGAACCGGTTGAGGTCGGAGCATAAGTCACTACCGCTGTACATCCACCTACCACACTTGGTACGGTGATATTGGCAGGGCAGGTGATCGTTGGTCCTACATTCAGGATAACAGTCGCCGTGATCGGTGTACCTACGCAACCGTTGGCTGTTGGTGTGATGGTAAAGGTTACCGTTTGCTGTACCAGCGTTGTGTTGGTCAGTGTACCGCTGATATTACCGGTGCCACTGGCTGCAATACCAGTTACGTTTGCTGTATTATTCCTGGTCCATGCATAAGTGGTGCCGCTCACTGCACTGGTCAGTACGATCGGTGTGATCGGACCTGAACAGATTGTTTGTGTTGACGGTGTAGCCACTGCATTTGGCGTCGGGTTCACAGTTACATTCACTACTACAACAGGACCGTTACATCCGTTGGCTGTCGGCGTGATCGTAAAGGCCACCACTACCGGTGCATTGGTTGTATTGGTCAGTGTACCACTGATATTACCAGTACCACTTGCTGCGATACCTGTTACAGTCGCTGTATTGTTTCTTGTCCAGTTAAAGACTGTACCTGCTACCGGTCCGCTCAGCGTGATCGGTGTGATCGCTGAACCTGAACAGATCGTTTGCGGGCCAAGGTTGGATCCGCAACCGGCGATATTCGGTACGGTCAGTGTGCCTATACTTGTACAGGCTGCTATTGCGGCTGTTCCGCGGATACAACCCGATGATACTACTACTCCGTTACATCTTACTTCCACAAGCAGGAGTTATCATTGAATGCTCCCTGTGCTTCGATAAAGAAGGAGAACGGTGCATTGTTCGCCGGTACCGTTGCCGAAGCTGTCGGGCCGGGGTCAAATCCATAAGGACCGCCTGCCAGTATCACCCCGCCTAT
>JANOHQ010000451.1:0-3054 GCA_031406595.1 Chitinophagaceae bacterium | reverse complement strand
CATATTGTATCCATTGGTATGTTGTCATGACTCGGTTTTGTTCTTTTTACTTAATGATCACTCGACGGTGTTGGGAACGATCCTGAACCATCCGGGGGTGGCGACAAACCTCCGTGGTTCATCGCCGACAGGGTCTTGATTTTATCTGCATCAGCCCAGATAAAAGGATTATTGAATCCCAAAATGGATACCGTCTTCTTCGCTTCCGGCGGCAATTTATAATAAGGTGTAGGGCGACTGGAATCGGAACCTATGTGGGCGATGTTAAAATCAATGTCCCTGTTCCTGAGTGTGTCCCGGTAGGTGGGAACCATAAACAAGGTATGCATGTTATTCACCTGGCGGAGCGTACTTAGGCTTGGAAACCTGCTAAAATTCGTCGGGTATTTTGCATAATAGATCCGGATACCCATATTCGGGATGTAAGCTCCTTCTCTTTTTGGTTGGCAGTTCCTGATCCTGGCAATGTACTCTTCCAGGATATCCAAGCTGAACCAGATTGATCTCGCATCCTGTCTTGTAACAAGGATCCCTATTTTTCCATCAATTTGTTCAACCTGCTTAAATGTGGATTTTTCCTGATCGATGTTGTATAGTTTGGACATGGTATCCGCCGCTTCATAACTTATAAAACCCAATTCGTCGGCGTCTGAAATCCCTTTCTCCATGACAGCGGCATCCCACCCGGTTTTTACACCCGGTATCCGCGTCTTAACCTTTGCTAAGGAAGAACGGTCCTGGCCCAACCGTATATCGCCTGAAGCTTTTTTTTCACCGCTGTTATTACAGGCAAGCAAGATAATGACAGCAATCAAAATGAGATTTGTTCCAATCAATAACTTTTTCATAACTAAATGTTTTGGTTAAAGAATAGTTGGCTTGGTGAAAGTAGTAGTTAAGGTATAAAATCTTACCCGTTAATTGACGGAAACTATTTCCGTTGAAAATGCCGGAGTTATGGTCGTTTGACCATTGATTCCGCCTCACCTGCGCACCATCTTTGTCGGGTGCTTTCGTTGGATTTGACCAACGGAGCCGCAACAGGGAATGCCAAAAACCTGGAAAAAGTAAGCAAACAAAACACCTTTTTTATGAAAAAAATTATCATGTTATGGAGCCTTTTCTCCGCCTTCTTCTTTCTTGCAGAGGGACAAAATCCGCTGATCAAGTTACCGCCTACTACTAAAAATAATCCTGCTGTCCTGGATATCCCACCTGACAATACGGTAAAGACCTTGCGACGCTTTCATTCCGTATATAATCCGACTACCCGGAATTATGAAAAAGAATATTTCCAAAGAAAATACTGGGTGTATTTCAAATTGCCTTATCAATCCTATGTACAGATATGTGGTACTAAAGATCCTGTACTAAATACGAATACAGAAAATCCTTATGATGCCCCGCTCGGTAACAGGAAGCCCTTATCCTTTTGCCAGTTCTTTTCACCCAAAATTCTTGTAGTGAATAAAACCACAGGGGAAGGTAAATACTACCCCGTTCCGATCGGGGGTGACTATGGGAAAAGAATATCTACCGCGGGCTATCAAATAAGACTAGATGGTCCGGGTCAGTATGATATAAAGTTCCAACAAACTTTCCCCGCCGAGGCAGAATTCCGCTCAATTGTTCGCCTCCCCATTGGATTCTCAGTGAGCAGCGACCTTGAAATAGACGCATTCAATGCAGAAGTTAAACAACTCACGGATGAACTGGTAAACAGGTACCGGAACTTTCTCGGGAAAACAGTTGTGCGCACCATCTATCACTTCAATGCGAATTATGATTTCCTTGTTGCTACGATCGGCGACTCGTATATGTCTGGCGAAGGCAATCCCATGCTTTGTGGAGAAGTGATTCCTGGTAATAACGGTTCGCTGGGTGATACTATCGTGGAGTTGGTGGAAGATGTCACCGATAGAATAAAAGAATCTGTCCGGCATTTTGGTAATGCATTGAGCGATCAGAGTTATTCGGAATACCTGGCTGGCTTATTTACGCTGGGTACTGCAGTTAGCATTCCAGTGGTGGAGCAAATAATCGGTCCTTGTACAATTCCTGAATTAAATATGGCCAACCTGACCGCGCCCAATTTTGACATTCCTCCCTCCTGGATCGAAAACGGAAATAATGCTGACCTTCTGAAGACCAGCCGGAGTTATATCAATGGCGCAGGTTTGGCAGCCTTCACGCTGGAAAATAAATACCCCGGTATTGCCTCCTCCTATATTTCTTATGCAACTTCGGGTGCCGTTGCTGAAAATTTATACCAGGTGAAACAACATGCTTACCAGCGTGGTTCACAAATAGATGACCTCGCCCAGAATTTAGCCGGGTCTAACAGGGAGATAGATGCATTGATGATCGGTATCGGGGCGAACGATATCAGCTTTTCATCGGATATCATTTCACTGCTTACCAATGATGTAAAGAGAGCCCTCGAAAAGTCGGCCAGCCCTTTTTTAATGCTGATGGGAGCGATCATATCCACCGATAATAATGCACAGTTAAGAACGAAAGTGCTGGCAAAGATCAATGGCCTTGATGAAAAATTCCGATTACTTGATGAAAAGATACGTTCAAGTCTCCGCGTAAAAAAAGTGTTCCTGCTGGAATATCCAAACGCACAATTTTCCGTGGTACAGAATGGCCAATTCAAGATAACCGGTGGCTGCGATGTATTGGATGGTACGTTAATCAGGATTGACCAGGCAGATGCCAGATTAATGACTGACCTCGGTGATTTGCTAAACTTAAAATTGGCGAGCCTGGCCGCAAAATACAATTGGCATTTCATTCCAGGGATGACAGCTGCTTTCCAGGGACATGGTTATTGTAGCACCGACCGCTTCTATTTAAAACCGGGTGAATCCTGCAGATGCCAGGGCAATTACCAGGGTATGCTTCATCCTAATGGTAAAGGATTTAAAAAAGTGGCGGAGCAGGTATTGCGAAAATTGGAACAAGTCTATGATTTCAATCGTCTGAAGAAACCGGTACCTGTAATCGTCAACCCGCATACTACACAATAAACCCGCACACAAAAGGGGAAGC
>JANOHQ010000192.1:0-12625 GCA_031406595.1 Chitinophagaceae bacterium | reverse complement strand
TCAAAATGGAAAAAATTGGTATTGCTCTGCGCGGGTTCAATTAATGCATTGTCAGTATTGAGAAGTTTTGGGGCCGTAAACGTTGGCATCGTAGGGTCTTTTACACTCACTAAAATATCAGAGATCTTGCAATCACTCTGGCCGATGTTTTCGAGATCGAATGATACTCTATAGCGTTTGTAGGTCAAAAAGTTGTCAAGATTTTCAGTTTGTTTCCATTTTTTAACTTTTTCAGTGAGTTGTGGCAGAGTAAATACTGAATAGTCTAATAATGTATCCTTAGTTACTGTATCGATGGCGATCAAGAAATTTTGAATTAATAATTCGTCATGGTTTAGTATATTATGATTTGTTTTTAATGCAACATCCGGCAAATAATTACCTCCCCATTCTGTTTTATCAAACTCTTCCTGACTCAATTTGCGAAAAGTAAAGTAACCTACATCCTTTACTACAATTTTGCCTATTTGAGCGTCCGTGAGGATACTATCCTGTTTATTATCACGAACGCATGTATAAAAGAATGTTGAAATCGAAAACACCACTCCAACCGCTATGCCGATTTTTTCTATAGTTGAAGTGCCCGATTTTGACTGGATGGATTCGGTGGGAGTTTGTTTCGGCTGCAACGTTTTTTTCCTTTTATTCATTTTTAGGTCATTGTAGGTGGTTGCATAAAATTACAAACAAATCCCCGTTCCCCCGTTCTCCGTAGAATGCCCATCCTCTCATAATTACCTTCAAACGAATAAAGCTCTCAATCCAGGAACGTTGTCATGAGATTGCATCTCATGACTGAAACCGATTCGTTGATCCGTTTGACCTTTTCAACTATAAAAAAGCAAGATCTAGCAACCCGCACTGCCTTCCATGAAAATAATCCTTTGCACTACTGTAAAGATAATGTTCTGCTCTTTCTACTATACCGGCTTCAACCGGATTTTGATGTATATAGTTCATCTTTTGAAATATAAATTTCCCACTGTATAACTCCTGCGGCTGGTTATCCTGTCGCCAGAACTGGTACTCACTGTTCCGGCTGTTTTTCTCTCCTTCCCTGTTGAATATCTCCAACATCCAGTCCCGGCGGCTTTCCTTTTTATTTTGTTTGATCGATCCAATGATCTTCTTGCTGGTAAATTTCTTG
The DNA here is from genome assembly GCA_031406595.1 of Chitinophagaceae bacterium. Classification (GTDB taxonomy): domain Bacteria; phylum Bacteroidota; class Bacteroidia; order Chitinophagales; family Chitinophagaceae; genus JJ008. The sequence continues at coordinate 11,478 of JANOHQ010000192.1, read as the reverse complement.
AAGTCCCCTAAAACTCCACTCAGGTCATGGTTCCTGGCCGAGGCAATCAAATGCAAATGATTACTCATAATACACCAGCAATGCAGCAGCAAGCCTTTTTCCTTTTGGCAATAACGAATACTGTCCAATACTATATCCCGGTATTCCCTCCTGGTAAATACATCTATCCACTCCACCACGGCAAACGTAAGAAAATGGATCGCTGCCTGGTTCCGGATCTTATAGCCCCCATCACTCATGACTGATCTTTGTGCAAAAATTGCTTACCTAAACCGAACAGGCATGGTGTTTTACACAAAAAAAACGTTTTTTTCCGTTGCTGGAAAGTTTACCGAACACCTTTAATCGGCTATGGCAGGCTTGGGCAGCCTCTTTGAGGCTGATGGTTAGTCACAACTTGTCCCGTCCGAAGGCGGGAGACTAACCACAACCGTTCAAGATTTCATTATTTAATCGACAGACTACGGAGAACGGAGAATACCACTCAGGACCATCCCTGCAAAATATCTTCCTCAAATTAGCAAAGAAAACTACCTTTAATCAGCTATTTTAATTGCAGGTACACTATCCTTTAACCACCCAAAAACCAATTATGGACAAGCAGATATTTGACGCCGGCACAGACCCGAAAGAGATCGCTGACCGTCTTGACCTGGAAGTTTTGCAATCCCTTCATGGAGATCTCTATGCCCGGGAAAAAACCGGAACGTATAGAAAGCTGTATTCGATCGGGCTCATCAGGACCGTTGGAACGGCTGATAACCCTGCGGACCTCCGGATCTGTATCAGGGAAGAACCTGAGGTGGGAGACTCTTTGGGATATTTCGGAGAGATCTATCATACACCTGCAGAAGCCGCCACGCACGAGGGACTAACGGTAATTGAGTCCGATGAAAAAAGGGCCATAGCCCTGGATGGGTTTGGGCGCAAATACAGCATCAGTGCAGCGGGTAATGGACCATTGGGAGGATGTTTTGATTGGGCTACCGAAGCAGAAATGTTGAAGTGGCAACCACAACATATAGTTCCGAAACCAAAAACTACCTGATATATTCTTTGCGGTTGTTTTACTGGATTTCCTGCTCATGCTTCCAGGTGCAACTCAGGACGAATACTATCTATCTTCAATTTCCCTCCCTGCCGACTCTCCTCCCTAAACCCCTTTTTGTCGCCAACGAGAAATTATAATGAGGAACTCGTCGGTTCAGTAACGGTAATTTCTTTATAAGTTAATTGTATACTTTCAGGGTAACGTAGAACGGAAGCCTGTTAATTGAAACTATCCGATTGAAATCGATATGGACAGTGCCGTTTAATCAGAGACTTTAAAAAGAAAATATATGAAAGCGCTGATCATCGGAGCTACAGGGGCTACCGGGAAAGATCTTGTGAATACCCTGCTGCAGGATCCCGACTATACAGAAATTGTACTATTTGTACGTCGTTCCGGCGGAATGGTCCATCCCAAATTGTCGGAGGTTCTGACTGATTTTGATAAACTGGAAGAACTTTCCGGATTGATCAGGGGAGATGTTTGGTTCTCTTGCCTGGGTACAACCCTGAAAGCGGCTGGTTCAAAAGAAAAACAGCGGCATATCGACTATGAGATTCCTTTGAAATTTGCGGAGATCGCTAAAAGGAATGGAATTAATAAAACGGTTCTGTTATCGGCTTATGGCGCTTCTGCCTCAGCCAAAGTATTTTATTCCAGGTTAAAAGGCCAGTTGGAAGAAAAGATCGACAGCCTGGCATTCGATTCATATATTATATTCAGACCCGGCTTGTTGCTTCGCAAGGATACGGACCGGGCAGGGGAGCGTATCAGTGCAGGCATATTAAGATTCCTGAATAGCCTGGGCATACTCAGGAAATTCCGGCCACTACCCACTTCAACACTCGCTGAAAAACTGGCCAGGGCGCCCAAAGTTCTGCCAGCTGGAAAGCATGTCATAGAGTTAAATAAAATCTTCGTTTTTTAGAGTTTGCACCAGGTACCGGAGCTCCGGCGGGTCCGCCGTTGCCGTAGTGTTCCTCAACTCTTTCAAACAGTTATACTGAGTTTGTGGTATAGCCCTGTCCCGCCTATGCGGGAAACTTAGGACAGCTTAATATCCAGATTTGAAGTAGTTTTTCCCTGCTCGAATACCTTATTTTTTCTTCTTAGGAGCTGCTTTTTTCTTAGGAGCCGCTTTTTTCTTCGATGCTGCTTTTTTTATTGGTGGAACTTTTGCCATTTTTTTATTTTAAAAGGTTATGATATAAGAATGACATGATGGAGATAATGCCTGTTGCCATACCTGCGTAAAGGACCCAGTTGATTGACGCTATAAACCTGCCTCCATTATCCCTTAGTCGCTTTACGTTCTCCTCTTTCCTGACCGATTTTACATTATCAGCTACATTGTTTACTCTTGTGATGAGCCAATTGATAACGTGAGCTGAAATATGATGTGATAAAACAAATAGCAATATTGTTGCGCCCAGCATGAACCAGCCAAACCAGAGATCCCATTTATAAACGGCCTCTTTAAGCGGTGCGATCTTTTCGATAAATGCCAATGTAAGGCCGAGTGTGCTGGAGGATATGTAAAGGATATTCTTGTCAAACTCTTCCTGGCTGTAATCATGCGTTTTCCTTAATAAACCAAGATATTCTTCCTTATCCGACGATTCTACAGGAGCTGCAACCGCAACGCCGCTACCATCTTCTTTTAGTTGCTTGATCAACTCCTTCTTATCGTCTATACTTAACTGGTTAACTAAGCTGAAAGTATTGGTCTTATCAATACTAAACTGGATATTACCCATAAACGGTGGATTGGTATTCTCTAATATAGTTATTTTTAGAATCCACTTTCATATAGAGTGACTGTCGATTTTCCATTTATTAAGAGCATACACTTAATAAACCCCGGTTGTCCTGAGTTTGTAGCTTAGCCACCCCTTCGCGGCAACTCAGAATGGTAGAGGTAAGTTTAAACCTCCAATAGTATCTGTCGGTATTAAAGCAATGAATAACAGGTCTGTGACCGGAATTTAAAAAGCCCCGTTGCTCATAGTGTTCCTCTCTTCAAAGGTTGTCCTGAGTTTCCCGTATCGACTGATAGTTCTTACATAAAAATCCCCTTTTTACATGATAGGATGCTTGCAGTACTAAATAGATATTTGAACAAACTTACAGACATGAAAAAGTATATGCTCGTTATAGCCCTTAACCTCTTAGGGTATATTAGCTTTTCCCAATCCAGCTTCGGAATTTTAAGTTATACATTACCGGAAGGCTGGTATGCTAAACAAACCGGCGACAATACAGAGTTGCTGAAAAAAGGAATGGAGAGCAGCCATTGTAAAATTGTATTCTTTAAACCTGCAAAAATTGTTACTGACAATGAAGACATTTATAGTAAATACCGGAATGAGTTGGTAAGCAGCACAGGGTTAGAAATAACGGCCTCCACCAAAGTACAAAAGGAATATGATCCGGGCTGGACAAGTTTTTCAGGTTTGCAAAATGTGAGTACAAAAGGCACTGCTCACAGCATTGCATTTTACTCTATTTCAGATACAAAGCAAACTGTTTTTTTTGCTGTTTTTTCAACCAGCGTGGATTTATGTACAAATGAGCTTGACACCATCATACAAGCTATCGACCTCGCAGAATCAAACGATGCGCAGCCGGATGATAAAACAAGAAAGGCAACTAAGAAGGCTAAAAGTAAAAGGGTTCGTGTATTACCGCTAAAATCGTTAAAAGCCCTGGTTAACTGATAGTAAAATAATCGCTTTCATGTACCACAAAGCTCACAAACATTTACACAAAGTGCACGAAGTAAGGATCAGAGCACCCTTTGTGTTCTTAGTGTAAGACTTCGTGTTCTTTGTGGTCCCTGTACTTAAACCTCATCAGGAACTGCCTTCTAACTCCCTTATCGCTTCTTCCTTACTCCGAATATTATCTTCTGCCTCCCTGATATTTGTTTTTAGATCGGTGATCCTCGTTTCTATTGTGTTTCTTTTTACCGGATCCGTTTCTTTAGCCAGTTTATCTTCCTGCTGTTGCAGGTGGAGTAGGAGGGCTTGCTTTTGTCTTTTTAATAGCTCCAATTGTTGTGCGAACAGGGCTAATTGCTGCTGGTTGTCGCCCCGTTGTAATTTGGCAGCCAGGCTGATCAGGTATTCAATCGAGCTTTCAGAAATGGCTGTAAAATTTTTCCTGATTACGGTGGAAGCGCTGTCTTTTTTCAGCCCGGCTACCTGCTTATAATTAGCATTCAGCCATCGTTGCTGGGACTTGGTCAATTTTTTGCTTTCCTGGTAGTTGGTCTTTATGACTTTTTTATTCTTATTGATGGTACTGTCTTTCTGTGCGGGAACGCTTATATGTGCGCACAACAAGAACAGGAGTAGCCCTAAACGTACCATAGATGGGGTTTGATGTAAGTTAGTTATTTCTACTTTCGGGTAAATGTCTCTTTTTTGCTTTTGTAACTATGAGTCAATCAATCTTCAATCTTAAATAATTAACTCGTCAATACTAACCTCATCCTATACGCATTCATCGCCGTCTTCCCCAACTTCCTGATCAGCCGGTAATTCACGATCACACCGACCGGGGCGCCGATCACGGGCACCAGTTGCGCCATTTTTGCCAGGTCGATATAGTCACGGTATTCCTGTTGGAAATTCCGCCAGTCGAATTGATTGATATCATCGGGAAGCTTTTCTTTTTTAGTTTCCCAGTCGATCATTTTCAGGTAGATCGATTTGCGGTGTTCATCGCTGGAGAAAGCAAGTTCGAAGATGTGCAGGAGATAGACCCGTTCCTTGTAATCGGTCATATCAAAACCATAGAGATTGCCGATCTCGAAAAGGAGTTTGAGTTTGATACCAATTAATATAGGAAAATCCGCCAGGCCGAGTAAGATACCACCCGCGCCGGTGATGCCGCCTTCTACAGCGGCCGTATTCCGGTAATTCTCTATCTTTTTCAATATCGCCGCTTCCTGCTGCTCAAAGTCAATATAAAGCTCGGGTTCACCGGTTGTATATTTTGCGCCAAACAAAACACCCCGGATCAGTTGTTTGAGGGTGACCGTAATGGCCTTGTGAACCTTCTCCGGGATCCAGGAATTGATCTTTCCCTGTACCTTTTTGGAAAGATTGCTAAAGATAGAAGGCCTGCTGCGCATTTTTTTCTGCCAGGCAGCTAGCTCCTTCCGGACCTGGACTTCGTATACCGATTTCATTAAAGTAAAGGTATAAGGTTTAACCGCTAATCCCGGGTTATTGAACAACATAGACACATTAGGAACATAGTCAAACACATAGGCCTCTATGTGAAATCTATGTGCCCCTGCCTGCCGGCAGGCAGGTATGCTCCTACGGTGGTTCAAAATAATTTCGAACCCGATAGTCCTGAGCATAGTCGAAGGATCGGGTGACACACTACCCGACGCTTCGGGAGCAATGTCACGCAAGAAGGCCTTGCGAATCTTAGCGCCTTCGTTTCTTCGCGGTTAAGCTATTGGATCTATGAGTTTAACCACTAATATCTCCCCGTTATCAATTGTAATTTCCTGCTAATCAATCCTAAAAATTGATCCCGCACAAAAAAAATATACTCCGGAATGAAAAAACATTGAATTCTTTGTGTTCGTGCATTTTTGTTCTATTTTGGCGAATTCTGTACCATAGATTATTATGATTTGATGAAGCGCCACATTCCCTTTTACTGTCTTTTCCTGTTTATTCTTAGCACCACCCCGGCCACCAGCCAGGTTACCTATGCCTACCAGGACCTTTCCAGTTTCTCTTACAAAAAGAAGAAAGACTCCATTACTAAAAGTTGGGTTTGTCCCGTACTGTTCACCGAAAAAGCCACCCAGGCCAATTACAAGGAAATGTGGAACTCACGTACCAGTTACCTGACCACTGCCATTCAATCCAATGACTTTATTCATGAACCCGCGCTTTATGATTATGTTTTCCAGATCATTAAAGAGATAGCCGCTGTTAATCCACAGCATATCAAAGAACTTCCACTTTTATTCATTGACAGGAGTGCCGATGTAAACGCCTACTCCCTGGGAAATAATGTACTGATCGTAAACGCAGGCATGATCGCTTTTTGCAAGTCAAGAGAGGAACTGGCACTGGCAATTGCGCATGAGTTATCGCATGACCTTCTGAAGCATTCGGAAAACGCCATGAAGGAAAAGGCCGTTTTCTTAAGTTCCGATGAATACAAAAAGAAATTGGACGCCATACTGGAATCAGAATATGAACGGCTGACCAAACTGAAGCAAGTAATGACAGGGTACACCTTTAGCCGCAACCGGCATAACCGGTATCATGAAGGTGAAGCCGATTCAATGGCCATCCTGTTGCTGAAGAAAACTACTATCAGTTTTGATCCCGCCTTCTTTCTCCGGCTCGACAGTTCGGATATACAATACAGGGTAGAGTTGCAACAACCGGTTAAAAACTATTTCCAATCCTACCAGCTTCCCGTGGAAGACAGTTGGTTTGTCAAGCGTACCAAAGGATTGTCATCCCGCAACTATAACTTTAAAGATTCTACACTGAATGAAGATTCTTTGAAGACACACCCCGATTGTGTAGAGCGATATAACAAGAATAAAGACAAGAGTACTTTGAAGGGTGACGTTACCGCAATTCCCCTCACCCTGCAGGAAAAGGCCAGGAAGATCATGCTCTGGGACCTGTACAATAATATGCGGCTTGCTTCCTGCCTTTACCGGATCTTCCAGGAGAAAGATAAAGGGAATACAGATACCTGGTATGATTTCATGGCTTACAACGTGCTTTCGGGGTTGCATTATACCAACGTTCAGTTACGTCGCTTCAATGCGATCGGCATCAGGCCAAAAGAAAACATTTCCAAAAGTTATTACGAGATGCAGACCATGATGGAGCAAATACCCGGTGATAAGCTGGAGTCATTGGCCAAAACCATGACAGGGCAAAATTTCTGGAGCCAGGTAGGCGACGAAGCACGCGGGTTCAGATCTTTATTTGCACAGGTTAATAACGGCGATTCCGACACAGATAAAAAAGTAAGCCGCGCTGCCAAAGATTTTATCGCATCACACCCTTCCAGTATGTATTGCGAGTTTGCTGAACACTTTAAATAATAATCCACACTTACACCCCAAAAATTCCACCAATGAGAAAAATAGCCCTGATCGGACTACTATGCACTATTTCAGTGATCGGTAAAAGCCAATCCAAAGTTTTCAAAGAAGTAAGCGAAGAAGTTTCCTCCGAAATGAAATTGATCATGCAGGATAATGCACTGGTCGGTTATCTGGTTTTCAGCCAGTTGGAAAGAGCAAATGCAGATTCCTTTAATTACAAGATATCATTGATGGATGAGAACCTGAATGATATTGGCACCGTCAACTTCCGGGAAGAACACCTGAACCTGGAAGCCGTATCGTTTGAACAGGATATACTGAGCCTGGCCTATGTAAAAAGCAATGTGATCGGGCGAGAATTTAAGAACGGCTCGGAGTACAACAATTTCGATGTAAAGAATGAGCTGTTTGTACAATTCATTACACTGGAAGGAAAGATATTAAAGACCCATGCAGAAAAGATAAGTTTGCACTTCGGGGGTGCCAGTTACTACGGCTCTTACAAGAAAAAATTTACATTCCCCTCAGCTTCTATAAAGGGAGTGGTGCTTAAAAATATCCCGGGTAAAGGGTTCGCCTGCTTTTACAAAGACGAGAACAGCCAGGAATTGATAACATTCGATGCACAGGGTAATAAAACATGGGACAAAAGCATTTCAACCGGTTCTGCTTTTAACCTGCTTACTACCAACACGACCGTATTGATATTGCAACGATCAAGCTCCCGTACAGATTTTCAAAAATTCTCCCTGCAAAGTTTTGATGCTGTTACAGGAACGGAAAATTATGACTTCGTACTGAATGATAGCAAAGGCAATTCCCTGAATGTATTGAATATAGATCTTGATCCTGCCACAGGCGTACCTTATCTCAGTGGCACGATCGTCAACCAGGAAGAAAGTTCCTTTTACTTTGCCCGCCAGTTTCGCAAAAGCCCGTATATAGGTGTGTTTACGATGGACCTTACGGGTACAAAAAAAGACAGTATACAAAAAAAGTTCACCTACTGGAACGCCGGCACACAGGAACCCACCATCTCGTCGAAAGGATTTCTGCAAGAGACCAAATCCTATGTGTTTATAACCAATTCCTTCCGGGACTATAATAACAATACGTATTTTATCGGAACAGAGATAAAGACAAAGCCAAAATTCCTGGCCGCATTGATCACGGCGGCGATAGTGGTACCTACGATCATTGGCGCACCACCTGCCGCGCTGGCTTATTTGTTATATGTACCGGCCGTAGCATTGATCAGCGGAACAAAACGCTACCAGGCAACCAATACCAGCGTACTGAAATTAACACCCAAAGGAAAATTGACGTATGAAACCTCACTGCCAGCTGACCGTTCAAAAGCCATCGGCGGCGGTAAAGCTGTGTCGCGGATATTAGGTAACCGCCTGATCTATTCCATCGACAACACGGAAACGAAGAATAACTACATCATCAGCACCGATTCAAAGAAAATTATCATCTACAACGTCAAAAACAAAAAATCAGAACGTACCATACCATTGAAAGCAGGTAATACCATGACCCTGGTTTTCCCTGCAAAAGAAGGTCATATCATGGTACTGGAAAGAAACAAGAAAGAAAAATTCACCCGGCTATCTATTGAGAAATTGAATTAATGGTTTGAAGCATCTCAACCGCAAATCCCGGGCTTCGGAAGCGATGCCACGCGAAGAAGTCCTTGCGTAACCTGACGCCTTCGTCCCCGAATAGTCGGGGCTTGCGGTTAAACCTATTTAACGAGATTAGCCCACAGACCAGATAGCTATCGGGTCTCATGATGATCATGATCCGTTAAGAAAAAATACAGTTTCACGCGGAGGAGCAGAGTATGCGGAGAAATACAGTTTCACGATCCTAAAGCATTATGATAAAATGCAAAGAAGCAATGTAAAAAGCATCTCCGTTTACGCAATTACAATAGGCAACATTCTAACGCACTAAACGACCCGAGAACCCTCCTTCGGAGGGCAGGGAGGCTTTAAATCTCAAATTCCCAAATACTCCTATACACTCCATATTTCTCCACATACGTCAGAAACGCATTATAAAACGGATCCGCCGCGATCGTCGCACTGTCGCCGATAACGAACAATTTTTCCTTAGCACGGGTGATCGCGACGTTCATACGCCGGTAATCTTTCAGGAAACCGATCACACCATCATCATTGCTGCGAACCAATGAAAGAATGATCGTTTCTTTTTCCTGTCCCTGGAAACTATCGATGGTGCTGATACGCATACCTTTTGTCAACAGCTCTTTCCCTGCCGCCACCTGGCCGGAGTAGGGAGAGATGAAAGCGGTGGTCAACGGATCAAGCTGCTCTGTTTCCATGATCTTTTGTACGATGCGCAACTCGCCACTGTTCTGCAAACTCGTTCCATCCGCGCCATGTTCTTCATTAAAACCGGACCCAGCGGTATCAATGAATGTAATATGATTGCCTGTATTGTCAAGGTGCGAAGCACTTAACAACTGGTCATTATAAAAATAGCTGCTGCTAAAGCCTGCGATCACCTGCTTCATCCGGTATTGTGTGTTCAGCAGGTGCACATTGTTGCTTTGTTGAATAGCTGTTTCCAAAATGGAACGGTCCAAACCCAGTTTCTGCGCCTCCATGCTCAACACCGTAGGAGGGAGCTGCCAGTGGTCTCCCGCCAGCACTATCTTATCCGCCAACGGGAATATGCACCATGCCAATGGTTCGATACACTGACCCGCTTCATCCAATACCAGGGTGGCAAAATGGAGGTGATCGATACCTGCATCGTAAAGACCGATAGGAGTGCCGGCTATTACCTGCGCTTCTTCAAATAATTTTTCTTCGTTGTAAGCCTGGAGTTTCCTGATCTCCATTCTTAAATTCTTCACTTCGCGGAACAATAATTGCCGCTGTTCTCTTTCCGCTTTACCGAATGTGCGTTTATATTTCAGGGCCATCTTGCGAAATTCTTCGGCCCTTATCTTCAACTGTTTTATTTCTTTTTGCTGTTTGCTATTGGCCAGCCGTCCTTCCGGGGTATGCGCAAAGATGGCTTCATCGGTCTTACTGGCATTGCCGACCCTTAACAATCTTATGTTTTGTTGCAATAATCCTTTCGCGATATTATCCACCGCTGTATTGCTCGGTGCCGACACCAATACTTTTTCACCACGCTGCACTAATTGTACGACCGCTTCCACCAGGGTCGTTGTCTTTCCTGTGCCGGGCGGACCGTGAATGATCGTAAGTTCCTCATTTTGTAGGACGGCTTTCACTGCTCGCTGCTGGCTTTCATTTAACCGCGGATTCATTGTCTCTTTGAATTCCCCCTCTCCATGTGGAGAGGGGGGTAGGGGGTGAGGTCCAGGGAATCCTCCCTCGCCCTTTGGAGAGGGGGCCAGTGGGTGAGGCCCATGCAGCGCTTCGAATACTCTGAACAACGCCTTATTATTTTCCAGCTCCCCCAGCACTTTCTTCATGATGCTGGTCGTCCTTGTATCGGGTGCCAGTTTAATACCCACGCCATCATCTTCTATCCAGTCAGGAAAATCAGGGGCGAACAAACGAAACTCTCCATTCTTTCCATCCAGGCTCATCAGCATACCCTTCACCGGTTCTTCCCCGGTAATAAAACACTCGATCGCTGCGCCGTCTTTGAACATGCTGGCCTCTGGTGGAAAAGCGAGTTTGAAACTTATCTCCGGGTAGTCTGCATAACCAAAATTTTTCCTGCTCACGATCAGCGGGTGCAGGGCAAGCCCTTCGGCCTTCAGTGTTTTCAACGAATGTTGCTGATCCAGGCGATACCGGTTTGCCTGCTCTTTTTCTTCCAGGTCGATACATTTCAACAGTCGCAGAATATCCTTGTGCATGGGGTGAAAATAGGAAAAATACAAGCACGCAGATTTTCATGATGATTAAGATCTGTTAATATCTATCTGCGCTAATCATAAGGATCATAATGATCAGCGGCCGGCTGTTTATTTCTTAACCGCAAAGAGCACAAAGGACCGCAGAGTTCGTAAAGGGAAATCAGCAAGTACTTAGCCAACCCCTTGCCATTAGACCGGGTATTACCCGATTGTGTAATTGTATAGTCCGCTTATTCAACGGACATTTATACCGGAATTAACCTAAAAATACCGGTATGAAAAAGATGATTGTTTTATTCAGCCTGCTTATTACCAGCTACTGCGTCCATGCTCAGAAAGACAAACCCGTAAAGACCAAAAAGGACAGCACCATTATGGTGGCGCATATCCAGCCCCTGGAAATAAACGCCACGATCGACTGGGCACCGGGAGTTAAAGTGTTCGAAAGAC
>JANOHQ010000422.1:0-2991 GCA_031406595.1 Chitinophagaceae bacterium | reverse complement strand
TTTAATACTTCCGCTGCTTTTGTTTTGTTGAACTTCACCTGCTTCAATACGTTCATAATGGTTTCATATTCCGCTTGAGAAGCCGCTTCTTTCAGGTCGGCAGGATGGTGCGTACCATTGGAAGGCGTTGCATGATCTGTGCCGTTGGATGAAGCAACAGCTGTTGATTTGTCGGAGTTTCCGATTATTTCCCAGGGCAGTACATTGGCTGTGATCTTACCGCCGGGAGGGGAGAGAAGGGCAGCACGGCGGATCACGTTGCGGAATTCCCGCAGGTTGCCCGGCCATCCATAGTTCAGGAACAATTGCTCCACTTCTTCATCATATCCATCCAGGTCCTTATTCAGTTCTTCACAAACTTTTTCTAAAAAGAAAGCGGCGAACAAAGGAATATCTTCTTTTCTTTCCCGTAGCGGCGGAATCGAAAGGGAAAACTCATTGAAACGGTGATAAAGGTCTTCCCTGAATTTTCCTTTCCTGTAGGCATCCTGCAAATTTTCATTGGATGCCACGATTACCCGTGTATCGGTATTGATGTCTTTGGGGCTACCTACCCGTTTGAATTTTCTTTCCTGGATCACCCTTAGTAAAGTGGCTTGCACATCCAGCGGCAGGTTGGAGACCTCGTCGAGGAAAAGCGTACCACCTTCCGCCACTTCAAAAATACCTTCTTTATCAGCAAGGGCACCGGTAAAAGACCCTTTGATATGGCCAAACAATTCACTCGCTGCCAATTCTCTTGACAAGATACCACAGTCGACAGCGATAAAAGGTTTATCACTCCGGTTACTGCTTTGGTGGATCGTTTTAGCGATCACTTCTTTACCCGTTCCGCTTTCACCGTACAGGATTACGCTGTAGTTAGTAGGCGCAACCAATTCAACCTGTTTGTAAAGTTCCACTGTATGTGCGGAGATACCCTTCAGAAATTCTTCTGATGAGATGGACATCCTTTTTGAACTACTGGTATTGTTGTTACTGCCCTCTGCCTGCACAGGTGATGCCGTTGACTGGTTCAGTCCACGGTTGATCACATTGATCACATCTTCGGGGATCAATGGCTTGATGATATAATCAAAGGCTCCATGCCGCATCACATCCACCGCCATTTTTACATCCGAATAGCCGGTGATGATGATCACGATCGCCGAGGGATTAATAGCCTTGATCTCCTGCAGCACTTCCCGACCGTCGATATCGCCTAACCGGAAATCACAGAGGACCACGTCGAAATTCGCTTCTTTGAATTTAGCGAGCCCTTTGGCGCCGGTGTAGGCTGTTTCTGTTTCAAATCCTTTACGCTGGAGAAAGTGGCCGAGTAAGCGGCACATATCCATGTCATCGTCGATAAGCAGTATTCGCTTCATGTGATGAATTTTGTTATTTAAAGTTAAACAAAAGAAATTAGTTGGCACCCGTCTGGCCGTTCCAAACGGCCAGACGGATGCCACAAATAATACAAAAGGAATGCCTTTTTTTAAGTTGTTGACAGTAAGTCAATAATTCAGGCAGCAATTTTGCTGTCAACAAATGGGATATTAAACCTTATACTATTGAAGATGTTTAGCCTATGACTAGTGCAGTGAAGATATTGATCGTGGATGATGAGCCTGATATCTGTTATTTTCTTTCCATTAATCTTGCGAAGAGAGGGTTTGACACCACCGTTTCCAATACCCTGGCCGATGCGGAGAAAGAGATCCGGAATGAGCCTCCAACCGTACTCTTACTCGACAACCACCTTCCTGACGGGATGGGTGTTGACTTCCTGAATAACATCAATGCCTTGTACCCGGAGATGAAGATTATTATGATCACTGCTCACGACAGCGCACAGGACCGTTCAAAAGCCTATCATAACGGGAGTAGTTTCTTTCTTTCCAAACCGTTTACTATTGCTGCGGTCAACAAGATACTGGACCTCGTGTTGTCTGATACCCAGTAGGAAATTGATGCGAATTTTGCCCTTTCCGGGTAATTAATTCCCCAGCCCTTAAATGGGTATTTCGTTGGTCCCTTTTGGCTCAGGAAACCGCCGATAAAACGATGATAAACTCAGTGCCTTTACGCAGGATACTTTCGACGCAGATTTCCCCGCTATGATTCAGGATGATATTCTGGGTATTTGCCAGACCCAAACCATTTCCTTTTGGCTTGCTGGTAAAATAGGGCTCGAAGATCCTCGAAAGCGATTCTTTGTCCATCCCGTTCCCGTTGTCGGCGATCGTGATCTTGCATTTATCGCCTTCTTTTTTTGTTTCGAGCGTCAGTTCGTTGCCTTCGTGGCCTTCCATAGCTTCAATGGCATTGATGATGATATTGAGCAGGGCGATCTTCATTTTGACCTTATCGATGGAGATAAAGCAGGAATTGGTCGTGTATTTTTTAATCACCCTGATATTGTTGAGGTCGATCCGGTCCTGCGCTTCTTTTAATGTTTCATCCACCAAATCATTGACAGATATTCTTTCATAGTTCAGGTCAGTGAACTTGGTGGAATTGAGGAGGTCTGAAATAAGCTGGTTGATCCGGCTGCTATTGCGGGCGATCATCTCAAAAAGAAAATCCGTGTTCTCATTTTTCACCCCCGGTTCTTCTTTTAACTGCCCGGAAGCAAGATTGATATTGGTCAGCGGGTTCCTGATCTCGTGGGCAATGGTGCGGGCAATACGGCCTGTAGCCGCGAACTTTTCCATGCTGCGCATTTTGATCAGCTCGGCATTGGCTTCATCCAGTTCAACGATACGATCACTCAGGCTGGATTGGTATTCTTCCACCTCTCCCAGTATTTTTTTTCGTTCCCGGCTCACTTTCATATAGGTGATAAGTCCAAAACAAAGCAGGGCCACTGCCAGCGTGAGTGAAATAATGGTGATCGTGGTGATGGCACGGGTCGTATTTTTCATACGGTCGCCTCTTTCTACCAGCAACCGGTCTTCCTGCTGCTGCATCTGCCGGATATTCTCCCGGATATTATCCATTAATTTTTTG
>JANOHQ010000407.1:0-13309 GCA_031406595.1 Chitinophagaceae bacterium | reverse complement strand
TCAGGGTATATTCATGCGTGATGTAAGAACCACTGCTGTCAGATGATTGCAGCGTGAATGCTACGGTTTTGTTCCCGTCTTTTGAAGTAGTATCGATCTTTGGAAAGAACAGATCACTGGTTTGTGCAGCTCCCTGGTTCGTTGTTTTACCCGTATTAATGGTATAACTTATCTTATCAAAATCAGTAGATGCCAGCAGGAGCAGATTACTGTCCTGCCCTTTGAAATTTTTCAATTCTACTTTCTTTGGTTGACCACCTTTAGAACTAAAGGTCACTCTGATCAGTTCATTTTCCAGGACAACCATTTTTTCTGTTGCAGGGAGCGTATCCTGGAAGATGCCGGCAACTTCTTTTTGTGCAACAGAATCGGCTTTTTTATTCAGCGAATCCTCGATTGGCTTGTTGAGTTTGGCGACCGAGTCTTCATAGGTTTTTTTAACAGCTGCTTCCGCTGCTACTTTTTTCCTGTGTTCTGACTGCTGTTTATTGGTGAAATAAAAATAGCCGAAGAACAATCCCGCCAGTACTACGAAACCAATGACGGTGTTACGATCAAACTTCATTCTTTCATTTTTTTGGAGTGGGCAAAGATAGGGGAAAGAGTCGGGAGACCGGAGTGCGAAGCCACCCCGTACGGGAAAAGGCCACCGGTAAACGACCTAAACAATGGGTGGAAACGTCTTCGGACTCCGGTTTTCAGACTTCCGACTTTTAAATCATTTCACTCTGTAAGAGCGGATTCTTGACCTCTGTTTTCTTTTCAGAGTACGCTTTGGCGGCTTTTATAAAATGAACGAAAACAGGTTGAGGATTCTCTACCGTGCTTTTTAACTCGGGATGATATTGGACGCCAATGAAAAAAGGATGATTGTTGAGTTCAATGATCTCTACCAGGTCGGTGCCGGGGTTTTTACCACTGGCCATCATCCCGGCTTGTTCAAACTGGGCGAGGTACCGATTATTGAATTCCCAGCGATGACGATGTCTTTCCTGGATCTGTGCTTTTCCATAGATACGGGAAGCGAGGGAATTCTCTTTAATATCACAAGGATAAGAACCAAGGCGCATCGTACCCCCTTTGGCGGTTACTTTTTTCTGTTCCTCCATCAGGTCGATCACCGGCTCTTTTGTGTCAGGGTTCATTTCCGTGGAATGGGCTTCTTTTAAACCCAATACGTTCCTGGCAAACTCGATCGCAGCCATTTGCATACCGAGGCAGATACCGAAGAAAGGCAGCCCGTTCTCTCTTGCATATTTTACCGCCACGATCTTTCCTTCCACACCACGGTGACCAAAACCGGGAGCCACCAGCAGTCCATCGAGTCCTGTTAATTTTTCCGCCACATTATCATCGGTGATGAACTCACTGTGGATATTGATGATCTGTACCTGGCACTCGTTCATGGCACCGGCATGTATAAAGGATTCCAGGATAGATTTATAAGCATCCTGTAATTCGAGGTATTTACCGATCAACCCTATCGTCACTTTGCTTTTGGGGTATTTTAGTTTATCGAGAAACTCTTTCCATTTTCCGAGTTCCGGTTCATTGGTATTGGCGATCTGTAATTTCTTCATGCAGATCACATCCAGTTTCTCTCTCATCATCAGCAGGGGTACTTCGTAAATAGTGGGTGCTTCTGCCGCTTCGATCACCGCTTCTATCTTTACATTGCAGAACAGGGCGATCTTACGACGAAGCTCGGGCATCAGTGGTTTTTCTGTACGACAGACAATGATATCCGGGTGAACCCCTTCCTGGCTCAGCATTTTTACACTGTGCTGGGTTGGTTTTGTTTTTAATTCCTTGGCCGCTTTCAGATAAGGGATCAGGGTAAGGTGTACCACGACAGTATCTTCCTCGGGCAACTCCCATTGCAATTGACGCACGGCTTCTACAAAGGGTAAACTCTCGATATCACCCACGGTTCCACCGATCTCGGTAATCACAATATCATACTCTCCGCCCTGGCCCAACTGCAGCATTCTCCGTTTGATCTCATCGGTGATATGGGGTACAACCTGTACGGTCTTTCCCAGGTAAGCGCCTTCTCTTTCTTTATTGATGACCGTCTGGTAGATGCGACCGGTAGTTACATTATTGGCTTGCGAAGTAAAGATGTTGAGAAACCTTTCATAGTGACCGAGATCAAGATCCGTTTCAGCGCCGTCCTCTGTTACATAACATTCACCATGCTCGTAAGGATTCATGGTACCGGGATCGATATTGATATAGGGATCGAGCTTCTGGATCGTTACTCTCAAACCTCTTGCCTGTAATAGTTTGGCCAATGAGGCGGCAACAATCCCTTTACCCAATGAAGAAGTAACACCACCGGTAACAAAAATATACTTAGCCATACAAATGGTTATTTGTTTTTCAAATGCAGTAAATAAAATGATCTGTGAAAAGTCCCAGCCTGGTGACCAGCGGAAGATGTTTGAATAATACTTCGTCGAGCTTAGTATTAAATTCCGGGAGGTCATGCAAAGCTAAACGAAATTTCCGGGTCATTAAAATTTCATATCCACAGTACAGAAAAAATGAGTGGAAAAGATAATTTGTACTAATAGGCTGGATTACAGGGTCAGAAAAGCACAGTGTTTATCGCCCCTCGACACGCCTGACCCTGAGGCGGCAGCCACCGGGTGGAACGCTGTCCTCTTCCCTCCCCCAGGGGTTCATTTTCTCGATATCGATCTCAATATCGCCGATATAAACCGGCCGGGAATCCTCACCAGCGTGAAGGGTTGTTTCATTGCGTTTGATGACAAGGTCGCAATAAGCTCTTTCATAAGAAGGCTGATCTCCCTCCGAAATCCATTTCCTTCCACAACCATTGTTGGTGATGGTCATATTCAGTTCAGATATCTTCAGTGTTTCCTTGCTGGCGATGGTGTACCTTTTTTCGGTGAACGGTTTGGGTGGGTTACTGCAGCCCGCTGCTATCATACATGCGATAAGGAATATGGAGGGGAGGAACTGTTTCACCTGGTAGTTTTTATTTTTTTTGCCAGCTATTATTCGCCATAAAAAACCATCTGTACAACCGGGATGTTTTATGATAGGTTTTTATGGCTCACTTCATACTTTAAGTTACAAATTACCACCGATTACATTATTTTAGTATTTCAACACCCAAAAATGAAAAAAATACTGTTCCCGGTCATTGCCCTTCTTTTTTCAACGGCTGTACAGGCTCAAAAGACCTATATCTGGTGCGGCACGCTGATCGACGGTGTGTCCAATGAAGCGAAAAAGAATATGACCATCGTGATCGAAAAGAATAAGATCACAGCGGTGGAGAATGGGTTTTCCAAACCGGGAGCATCTGATCCTTCGGCTCCGCTCAGGATCATTGACCTGAAAACAAAAACAGTGATGCCAGGCTGGATCGATATGCATGTGCATTTGGAACACGAGACGAGCGCAACCCAATACATGGAAAAATTTACTTTGAACGCTGCTGATTATGCATTCATGTCGGTCCGGTTCTCCGAAACAACCCTGCTGACAGGTTTTACCACAGTAAGAGACCTGGGAGGTACGGGGGTGAACATATCATTGCGTAATGCCATCAATAAGGGGATCATCAAAGGACCCCGGATATTTACCGCAGGTATCTCGATCGCAACCACCGGGGGCCATGCTGATCGCAGCAACGGTTACCGGAAAGGTTTGTTGCCTGACCCGGGGCCGGCTGAAGGCGTGGCGAATGGAGCGGATGAATGCCGCCAGGCGGTTCGCCAGCGATACAAAGAAGGAAGTGATCTTATAAAAATAACGGCGACCGGCGGAGTGCTGAGTGTGGCAAAAAGTTCAAGCAACCCGCAGTTCACCGAAGAAGAAATAAAAGCCATTGTTTCCACAGCGAAGGACTATGGTTTTAAAGTAGCCGTTCATGCACATGGCGAGGAAGGAATGAAGAGAGCGATACGGGCCGGTGTGAATTCGATCGAGCATGGTACCAATATGGATGATGAAGCCATTGCCTTGTTCAAACAATACGGCACATGGTATGTACCCACGCTTACTGCCGGTGCAGCGGTAGCCGATTCAGCAAAGAAGCCTGGCTACTATCCCGACCTGGTAACACCGAAAGCACTGGAGATCGGGCCAAAGATCAAAGCCACTTTTACCAAAGCTTATAAGGCCGGGGTAAAGATCGCGTTTGGCACGGATGCGGGTGTATACCAGCATGGACAGAACTGGAGAGAGTTCGTCAACATGAACGAGGCAGGGATGCCCGTGATGGAGTGCATCAAAGCTGCTACGATCAGCGCCGCTGAATTGCTTGGAGAAAAAGACAAACTGGGAAGTATTGAAGTGGGCAAGTTGGCGGATATCGTGGCTGTTGACGGCGACCCTTTAAAGGACACACAGGTTTTTGGGAAAGTGGTGTTTGTGATGAAGGACGGTGTGGTGTATAAAGCCCCAAACCCCTAAAGGTGCTTAACAACATGCAAGTGTTTAATCAAACCCTTCCCTGATCAAAAAATTGAGGTGCTAATCCTTCGCAATCTTTTTATAACTCGCCACGATCCCTTTTATCAACGATGAACTGAATCCCTGGTGTTCCATTTCATTCAGCCCTGCGATGGTACAACCTTTGGGTGTGGTCACTTTATCGATCTCCTGTTCGGGATGCGATCCTTTCTGCAATAATAATTCGGCGGCGCCCTTTGTCGTCTGCGCAGCGATCAGCGAAGCGGTTGCTGCATCAAAGCCGATCTCGATGCCGCCCTGTATGCTGGCGCGGATATACCGCATGGCATAGGCCGTACCACAGGCTCCGAGTATGGTGGAAGCTTCCATCAGTTTCTCTTCGATCGTTACCACTTTTCCCAGGGTAGTAAATAAGCCGTTCACATAGTCCATATCCGCCTGCGTAGCACGTCGGTTGCAGATACAGGTCATACTTTCCTGTATGGCAATGGCGGTATTGGGCATGGCACGGAAAACGGGAAGCGGTTTTTTCAGTATGTCGTCCATCTCTGTTATGGTCACACCTGTTACAACAGAGATCAGCAGTTTACTGGTTGTCAGCTCTTTTTTAACCATATTCAACAGTTCGGCTGCCTGGAAAGGCTTTACCGCAAGAATGATTACATCGCTTTTCTTTACGGCAGCCCGGTTATCGTCGGTTACTTCAACGCCCTTGTCTTTTAAGGACCGGAGGGTAACAATATTTCTTTTGGTGATAATAATATCCTGTGCCTTGCTGAATTTACTTTTCAGTAATCCTTCCGCGATCGCTGTTCCCAGGTTCCCGCCGCCGATGATGGCAATTTTCTTTCCCATACTGCTTGTTTTGGTAAAGATAAGAAGGAGAGTTATAGGGCCTTTGTTGAATTAAAAACATCAGGACTGACCCTGTAATTGAACAAAAAATAAAAATATGTCAGTCTAAAAAAATCCGTGAACATTTATTCACCGTATCTGTTTCAGTTCCAAACAAAATAAAAAAATTTATGCAAAAGAAGATGCTCAGCATGCTTGCAGCAACTGCTATTACTGTATCGTTATTGGTTGCCTGTAACAATAGCTCCAAAACCGAAAAAGAAACCAAAATGGATGACACTGCCAAAATGGAACCCATGCAACCCGCTGAAGAAAAAGGCGTGATGGTAGGTGGTGCCAATATGGTGCCTTCCAAAGATATTGTTGACAACGCCGTAAATTCTACCGATCATACCACACTGGTGGCTGCTGTAAAAGCGGCTGGATTAGTAGAAACATTAAAAGGCGCTGGCCCTTTCACCGTATTTGCTCCTACCAACGATGCATTTGGCAAATTACCTGCAGGTACTGTTGACAACCTCGTAAAACCCGAGAACAAAGCAACATTGACCAATATCCTGACCTACCATGTTGTTTCCGGTGCTTTCAAATCAACGGACCTGAAAGATGGTCAAAAAGTGAAAACTGTACAGGGTGAAGAATTAACCATTGGTTACAAAGATGGCAAATGGACGGTTACTGATGCAAAAGGTGCTGTTGCCAATATTACGATCGCCGATGTTATTTCCAGCAATGGCGTGACCTATGTGATAGACGCAGTGCTGATGCCAAAGAAATAAAAGACTCTTGTGTTTCGAATCAGTTAAGGGGGCGGTTTATACCGCTCCTTTTTTAATAGTAGGATCGTTTGGCGAGATAGTTCTTTACATAGTCGGCCACTCCTTCCTCGAGTGTAAAAAAATCTTTTTCATAACCTGCTTCCCGGAGTTTGGTCATATCCGCTTCCGTAAAATACTGGTATTTATCCCTGATATCTTCTGGCATGTCGATATATTCTATCAGGGGGTTTTTTCCCATTGCTGCAAAAGTGGCATTGGCAAGATCTGCAAAGGTCCTGGCTTTCCCGGTTCCCAAATTATATATACCGCTATGGTCTGCCGTCCATTGCTTGCTGCTCGCTATTGACTCCATCAACCAGTAACACACACTCGCTACGTCCTGCACATAAATAAAATCACGGAGCTGCCGGCCGTCTTCAAAACCCGGTTTATGCGAGCGGAACAGTTTTACTTTTCCTGTCTTTTGAATTTGATTGAATCCGTGAAAGATCATACTAGCCATTCTTTCTTTGTGGTATTCATTGGGGCCATAGACATTAAAGAATTTCAAACCTGCCCAAAAAGGAGGAACTGGCTCCCGACTCCCGACTCCCGACTCCCGACTTCTCTCAATAGCCCATTTATCAAACTCGTTTTTGGAAATACCATAAGGATTGAGTGGCTGTAGTTGCTGAACCAGGTCATGATCATCCTTATAACCCAATTCACCGTCCCCATAGGTGGCAGCAGAAGAGGCATAGATCAACGGGATGTTTTTCTCTGTACAATAGTTCCAGATCATTTTTGAATATTCCACATTCAGTTTCTCATGAACGGAATAATCAAACTCTGCGGTATCTGTCCTGGCACCGAGGTGAAATACAAGATCGATGTCGGGGTCTGTTCGCCCCAACCAGTCAAACAGTCCTTCTCTTTCGATCTTATCGGAGAATTGTTTATTGTCGAAATTGAACCATTTATCCTCATCGCTGAAATCATCTACGATGATGATATTGGTATACCCTTTCCTGTTCAGGTAACCCAGCAGGTAACTCCCGATAAAACCCGCAGCACCTGTAAGCAATATCACCGATCCTTTTTTCATTTTCAAAATCATTCAGATAGAAGAAAGGGCAGCCCCGGCCGCTTCCTTCGATAAATAGTTTTCAATCGCCCCTTCGTATTTTTCTTTCCACCAGTCGATCGTTCCCCAAAAATCCCCATCGGTCACGATCTCGCCACTGGTAACGACCCCGATCTTCTCCGCTGGAAATCCCTGCAGGTTGCTCTCAAACTGCTTCATGTTCTCCAATGCGACGGTTACCACCACCCTGCTCTGTCCCTCTCCAAAAAGGAAGCCATCTTTTCGTACATCTCCTTTTGTTAATAAAGAGAATCCCAGTTCACGGTTGAAACCGGCTTCACATAAGGTAACAAACAGACCTCCTTCGCTAACATCATGAGCAGAGTTGACCAGTTTTTCTTTTATCAATCGCTGGAGGGTGGCCTGCAACTGAAATTCTTCTTCCAGTTCAAAATGCGGTGCCGGCGAATACTCAACTCCCACCAGCTTTGACAGGTATTGAGAAGAAGCAATATCATCGCTGCTGGTGCCCAGTAAATAAATGATGGCTCCTTCCTCTTTAAAATCCAGTGTCATCTTATCCGCAATATCTTCCAGCAATCCCACCATGCCGATCGTCGGCGTAGGGTAGACAGGTCCGCCGGGATGCTGGTTGTAGAAACTCACATTACCACCGGTAACAGGCGTATCAAATTTGCGGCAGGCTTCGCCCATTCCTTTTATTACCTGCACGAACTGGTAATACACTTCTGGATCGTAGGGATTTCCAAAATTCAAACAGTTGGTCACGCCCAGGGGCTGACCACCGCTGCAGACAATATTCCTGGCGGCTTCGCTGACGGCGATCATCGCACCCTTGTATGGATCAGCAAAAACATAGCGGCTATTGCAGTCCGTGGTAATAGCCAGTGCCTTGGTAGTTCCTTTTACAATCACCAGCGGGGCATCGGTGGGTGCATTGGTGGATGTATTGTTGGTACCCACCATGCTATCATACTGATCGTAGATCCATTTCTTGGAAGCAACCGATGGCAACTGGATGATCTTTTCTGCCACTGCTTTCAGATCGGCAGGTACAGGAACAGCAGCCGGGTTGAACTGCTTTATTTTTTCAAAGTAGGCGGGCTCTTTATATTCTCTATCATATTGTGGAGCACCGCCACCCAATACCAGTTCATACGCTGGGAGTGAAGCTTCCAGTTCGCCATGCATATAAAAATTCAACAGGCCATCATCCGTCACTTCACCGATGACTGAACAAGGAAGATCCCATTTGGTAAAAACTTTTATCACATCATCTTCTCTTCCTTTGACGGCTACCAGCAACATTCTTTCCTGGCTTTCACTGAGGAGCAACTCCCAGGTTTTCATGTTGGACTGGCGGGTTGGTACTTTATCGAGATCGATGCGCATACCCACTTCACCTTTGGCGCTCATTTCAGCTGTGGAGCAAATAATACCGGCCGCTCCCATATCCTGCATACCAACAACGGCGCCTGTTTGAATGACTTCAAGACAGGCTTCCAATAACTTCTTTTCCTGGAAAGGATCGCCCACCTGTACTGCGGGAAGATCCTGTGCACTTTCCGCGGTGATATCAGCAGAGGCAAAGGAGGCCCCTCCTATTCCGTCTTTACCAGTTGCACTTCCCACGAACATCACCGGGTTACCTTTCCCCAATGCTGTTGCAGAAACCGTCTCACCCGCTTTTACAATGCCCACACTCATGGCATTCACCAACGGGTTGGTATGATAACATTCCTCAAAATAAATTTCGCCACCCACCGTAGGTACGCCAAAACAATTTCCATAATGACCGATACCGTGCACGATTCCGGCCAGTAAATGCTGCGTTTTATCTTCCTCCAGGTTTCCAAAGCGAAGGGAGTTTAAAGCAGCGATCGGTCTTGCACCCATTGTGAAAATATCCCGGTGAATTCCACCCACACCGGTAGCCGCGCCCTGGAAAGGTTCGATCGCGGAAGGATGGTTATGCGATTCAATTTTAAAAACAACGCCAAGCCCGTCACCGATATCCATCAACCCTGCATTCTCTTCACCTGCTTTTACCAGCATCCTTCCTCCTTCGCGGGGTAATGTCTTCAGCCATTTGATAGAGTTCTTATAACTGCAATGCTCACTCCACATCCCGGAGAAAGCACAGAGCTCATTAAAGTTGGGTGTACGACCCAGCTTTTGTTTGATCATTTCAAATTCATCAGCTGTTAAACGTAGTTGCTCTGCGGTCTTTACGGTTACTTCCATGGAGTTGTGTTTAGGATTATGTGTAAGTTGTCCCAGTTTGAGCGGGGAATTGCAAATTTACAGCCGTTGCTGGTATATTTTGGAATTTGGAGATTGGGAAATTTTGGAATTATTGTCGCATTCAAATGTCCTTCAAATTCCAGCTTTTCCAACAAGCTGTGGAGGCTCCGAACCGAAACAAATTTCCTATTGTCATCCTGAGGTAACGAAGGACAAAATCCCGAAATTTCTCAATCCATCAGTAATAATGGCTATTATTGCGGGATAAAACCTGGAAGTTTTGGAGTACCTGCTTTTTGTTGCCTTTCTTGTTTTATTTGCCTGGCTGGTGACCAAAGTAAAATTCTTCAGGCGCACCGGTTTAAGTCAGCCACAGCTTATTATCATCTTCCTTTTAAAGGTGATGGCCGGGATTTTTTACGGCTGGATCGGCCTGTATTACGGGGGGCTTGCTCAGATGCAGGATACCTGGAGTTATCACCTGAACAGTATACAGGAATATCATCTTCTCTCCAGTGACCCGCAGGAATATTTTACCAATCTTTTCCGGGATCCGTATGACGGCGGTGTCTCCAAATTCTTTGGTACCACCGATTCTTACTGGAACGATCTGAAAGGGAACCTGTTCATCAAGGTTCTCTCTGTTTTTAATATTTTCAGCCTGGGTCATTATTATGTGAATGTCATATTCTATGCATTTATCACTTTGTTCGGTGCTATTGCGATCTACCGGGTGATGATGGATGTTTTCCCCGGGAGAAAAATGGCCATACTGGCGGCGACCTTCCTGGTCCCTTCTTTTTTATACTGGACAAGCGGTATCCATAAAGAGGGGCTGATCTTTACGGGGATCAGCCTGATCGTGTATTGCATTTATTTTGGAACAAAAGAAAGAAAGCTGGGTTACAAGAGAGTGTTGTGTCTCGCTGCAGGGTTATTACTGATCCTGGCACTTCGCAATTTCCTGGTGGTGATATTGGTACCGGCCATCATTGCCTGGCTGATCGCTTTTCGCTGGCCCAAATACGGACTGGCCATATTCAGTTCGCTCTATCTGCTTTTTTGTGTATTATTTTTTACTGCGAGGTATATCAATCCCCGGCTTGATTTTCCGCAGGCCGTTGTAACCAAACAACAGGAATTCAAACAGCTCATGATCGGTGGCTCTACCATTCCCATGACAGACCTGGAACCTACCGTGATAAGTTTTATCAAGAATACACCGCAGGCCATCAATCTATCCACGATACGTCCTTACCCGAGCGATGTGCGGCATATCCTTTCGCTTGCCGCCGCGATCGAGATCAATATTCTTTTACTGCTGTTCATTCTTTTCCTGTTCTTCCGGAGGAATGGGAATGGAAACAACTCTAAGAACTTTATGTATTTCTGTGTATTCTTCTCGATCACCCTCCTGCTAGCCATCGGCTTTAGTGTCAATAACCTGGGGGCAATCGTACGATACCGCAGCGTGATCATGCCATTGCTCGTGATCCCCATGGTGGCGCAGATCGACTGGAAGCGGTTGGGCAACATATTATTCAATAACATTATGAAAAAAAATAATATTACAAATCCGACCTGATCTACTTCAATATATAGGGCTATTTCGTCCTGAATTCCCATTTTTTCCCCATTCTCCTACAAAAAAAATTGATTTTTTAAGAAATAGTTGGAAAATTTACCCCGAAAGACTTGTTTTGCTAAAAATTCAAAATATGTCACTTCGTTTTAATGCAATCGAAAGTTTAATAAGCAACAAGGAAGTTGTTGTGGAAGGATCGGCCAAGATCACAGCTATCTTCGGAAGTAATGTATTTACCCTGAAAATTGCCCGTGAGTTCCTTAGTGATGAAGCTTTTAAAAGTCTCCAGGCATCGGTCAAAACCAACCAGAAGATCGACAGGGCCATGGCAAACCAGATCGCCAATGGCATCAGGGCATGGGCAGAGAGTAAAGGTGTTACCCATTTCACACACTGGTTCCAGCCATTGACCGGTACGACGGCAGAAAAACACGATTCATTTTTTACGTTGAAAAGTGATGGCACTCCTATCGAACAATTCGAAGGTGATGCACTGGTTCAGCAGGAGCCCGATGCTTCTTCTTTCCCGAGTGGTGGATTAAGAGCCACTTTCGAAGCAAGAGGTTATACTGCCTGGGATCCTTCCTCTCCTGCTTTTATAATGGAGATCGGCCAGGGAAAAACATTGTGTATCCCGACCATCTTTGTTTCTTATACCGGTGAGTCGCTGGATTATAAAGCACCGTTATTAAAAGCACTGGATGCTTTGAATAAAGCAGCCGTGGATGTTTGTAATTATTTCGATAAGAACGTTACCAAAGTAACACCCACACTCGGTTGGGAACAGGAATATTTTGTGATCGACGAAGCGATGTTCAATGCAAGACCCGACCTGGTGATGACAGGAAGAACGGTGTTTGGCCATAGTTCTGCCAAGAACCAGCAACTGGAAGACCAGTATTTCGGATCGATCCCGGAAAGAGTGTATGCGTATATGCGGGATTTCGAAACGGAGTCTTACAAACTGGGCATTCCGCTGCGTACCCGTCACAATGAAGTGGCCCCAGGCCAGTATGAGTGTGCACCGATATTTGAAGAGGTGAGTGTAGCCGTGGATCACAATTCATTGCTGATGGACGTGATGGAAAGAGTAGCCCGTCGTCACAACCTGCGGGTATTATTACATGAAAAACCATTTGCCGGTATCAACGGAAGTGGAAAGCACAATAACTGGAGCATGGCCACCGACACCGGTGTGAACCTGCTGGCTCCGGGTAAAACGCCCAAGACCAACCTGATGTTCCTGACCTTTTTTGTGAACACCATCAAAGCCGTACATGATTATGCGGATGTATTGAGAGCTGCTATCGCATCGGCTCCGAATGATCATCGTCTCGGTGCCAATGAAGCACCGCCAGCCATCATCTCTGTCTTTATCGGGCAGTACCTGACCAAGGTATTGAACGATGTAAAAGAAAGGGTGTCGGACAAAATGGATGAGACCGATGAAAGTATGCTGAAGATCGATATCCATAAAAGCATCCCCGAGTTGCTGATGGATAATACCGACCGTAACCGTACTTCTCCATTTGCCTTTACAGGTAATAAATTTGAATTCCGTGCTGTGGGCTCTTCGGCCAACTGTGCCAACCCGATGACGGTACTGAATACGATCATGGCCGACACGCTCAGGCAATTCAAAAAGGAAGTAGATGGCCTGATTGAAAAAGGCGAGAAGAAAGAGATCGCCATCATGCACACGATCCGTCAATATATTGTCGATAGCGAAAAAGTATTGTTCGAAGGCGATGGCTACAGCGAAGCATGGGCCAAAGAAGCACATAAAAGAGGGTTAGCAAATGTAAAGACCACACCACTGGCGCTGGATGCGATGGTAACCGACAAGGCGAAAAAATTATTTGAAAGCAACCATATCTATTCGCACAGCGAACTGGAAGCAAGACACGAGATCGAACTGGAAAAATATATCAAGAAGGTACAGATCGAAAGCCGGATCATGGGTGAACTGGCTACCAGTCATGTATTGCCGGCTGCGATCCGCTACCAGAACCTGCTGGCCGATAATATTAAAGGACTGAAAGAAGTAGGTCTCAAGGAAACGGGTTATGCTAACCAGAAACAGATCCTGGAAAAAATATCCGAGCATATCAATAAGACCAGCGACCTGGTGGAGAAAATGATCGAAGCCCGGAAAGTTTGCAACAATATGGATAACACCCGCACCAAAGCTATCGCTTACCAGAGCCAGGTAAAAGATGCTTTCTTCGATGATATCCGTTATAATGTAGACAAACTGGAAATATTAGTAGATGACAGGGAATGGTATTTGCCGAAGTACAGGGAGATGTTGTT
>JANOHQ010000380.1:0-6770 GCA_031406595.1 Chitinophagaceae bacterium | reverse complement strand
AACTTCAAACCATAAACCACAAACCATAAACCACAAACTATTTTATTCTTCCCCAATTCTCCCCACTCTTGATACGGTACATCGTCATTTCACTGACGCCATAGTTTTCTGCCAGTTTCTTAATAGTGACCGTACGACCCTTGCTATGAAGTACCCCTTTTATTTTCTTCACCTGTGCCGCAGTCAGTTTTAGCCCTTCGGTCCGGTTGGCCTGTTTTTCCTTGTAAGCGATCTTGGCGGGACTATCCTGCTGGTGCCCGATCATTTGTTGCAACGTGGCCCATTTCAGGTTCTTAATATTATTATCGAGCTTATTGTGATTGCGGTGAACCACGTATTGATAACCATTCAATGGTTTCTTCAAAAAAAGCTTGGCCATTTCCCGGTGGATGTACAACGTGCCTTTATTATCGGGGCGGTGAAGATTCAGGGTGCGGTAACCGGTCGTGAGCGAACCACTCAGGATTTTCCCATCCTTCAGTATATCGGATTTATAACTGGCGATGCGTCCGGCACTGGACACAGCATAACGATTTCGAAGTTGCCTCCACCCGGAAAACGTCAATGGTTTCCAGGTTTCACCGGCTAATTTCTTGATCATAAAAAAATATTTTAGCCGGGCACAGAATGCTTTAATAACAATGGTACGATAAGGTTATGTGAGCGGTATAACGGTCATTACTAAGGTAGAAAAATTAAAGGCACCGGCAATATTATTTTTAGTAATGTTTTACCCGATAGATACCCTGATTTGCCGGGAAGACGGTAAGTCGGTAAGAAAAATACATTGTGCACAAGCACTTCCCGTCTTTTCTCCCGAAGCTTCGGGATTCCCGGCTATATTTCAACGTTTACATTCGATTTATTTTTTGCCGGCGATCTTGAGGAACTCCGCTTCAGAAATGATCTTTACCGAATTTATCTTTTTCGCTTTTTCCAGTTTACTGCCAGCATCTTCTCCCACTACGAGGTAGTTAAGTTTCGCACTTACACCGCTGAGTATCTGTCCCCCGTTTGCTTCCGCCATCGCTTCCGCCTCACTTCTTTTCAGGGTAGGCAATGTGCCGGTGAATAAAAACGTCTGGCCATTGAGGTTGCCCCCGGAACTAAGTTCTTTCTTTTGATTCTTTAATTGCAGACCCAGTTTTTCCAGTTGTTCCAGGATCTCGATATTACTCTTATTGCTGAAGAAATGATGAATACTACCGGCAACTTTTGGTCCTACATCTTCCAGGTTCTCCAGGTCTTCCAGGGTAAATTTTTTGAAGTCCAGTAAATGATTGACCGCTTGTGCTAATGTTTTGGCCGTAGTTTCTCCCACGAAACGAATGCCCAATGCATAGATGAGACGATATAATGGTTGCTTCTTCGAATTGCCTATTGCCAATTGCAAATTGTCTATTGACTTCTGCCCAAAACCTTCCATCCCGCTGAGCTTGTTGAAATCAAGTGTATAGATACCCGGAATATCCTTTAAAAAAACCAGCTCATAGAGCTTACGGACATTAGCATCGCCAAATCCCCGGATATCCATGGCATCCTTGCTTACAAAATGGATAATGCGTTCCACTACCTGTGCCGGGCATTCGATATTGATACAGCGCCATACGGCTTCACCTTCTTCTTTAAATAATTTGCTTTTACAAACAGGACAGGCAGTAGGGAAGACGATCTTCTTCTCTTTCCCGGTCCTTGTATCGGTCAATGATTTTACGATCTGGGGGATCACATCACCGGCTCTTTCGATCAGCACCGCATCGCCTATGCGCAGGTCTTTTTCCCGGATATATTCTTCATTGTGTACGGAGATACTGCTTACTGTTACACCACCCACGCCTACAGGTTCCAGCTTTGCCACGGGTGTCACCGCCCCGGTTCTTCCTACCTGGAATTCTACTCCCCGCAATTTTGTTGTTCCCTGTCTTGCTTTGAATTTATATGCGATCGCCCAACGGGGATGATGCGAGGTCATACCCATTTTATCCTGCAAAGCGATGTCATTTACTTTTATCACCATGCCATCGATCTCGTAAGGAAGGTTATCACGGCCGGCTTCGAACTCGCTGCAGTATTTGATGACGCCATCGATTCCCTTGAAAACTTTTTTTTCTTTTTCAGGACTCCGGAAACCCAGGTCCCATAACAAAGCCAATGAACCCGAGTGGGTTTGTAATCCGGCAGGTATCTTTTTGCCTTTCTGAAGGGAGAAATAACTGATATGATAAACAAATGCTTCCAGGTTTCTTTTGGCTGCTTCATTCGGATCCTTGATACGGAGTGTACCCGCAGCCGCATTGCGGGGATTGGCCAATGGTGCCAGTCCCTGTTCCACCAGCTTCTCATTATACTTAGCAAAATTGTTTTTATTAATCATCACTTCACCGCGTATCTCTGCTTGTTGTATACCATGATCAGAAAATTTCGCCGATAAAGGGATCGACCGGATCTGTTTGACATTGGTGGTCACTTCATCTCCCTCCACGCCATCACCCCTGGTGGCACCACGAACCAGCAGGTCGTTCTCGTAGATCAGCGAAATACTTCCCCCGTCAAATTTTGGTTCTACACAATATTCAATAGTGAAAAGACCGGTCAGCTCCCTTGCTTTCCTGTCAAAGCTGAGCAGGTCATCGCTGTTATAGGAATTATCCAGGGATAACATGGGCACCAGGTGCTGGACCGTTGGAAAATCTTTGGTCAATCCTTTGGCCACACGTTGTGTCGGGGAATCCGCTGTTTTTAAGGAAGGTGTTTCTTCTTCCAGTTTTTCTAGGGCCTTAAAAAGCTGGTCGTATTCATAGTCGGCGATAAGAGGATCATTCAATATATAATAACGATACTCATGAAAGCGCAACGATGAGGCCAGCTGGGCAGCATCTCTTTTAGTGATCAAACCGGGCCTTGCGGTTTTTTTAACCAATTCAACTGTAATCTTTTGCAGCTCTTTGGTCTGTTCTTTTGAATACATAAACATGGGTTGGTTGGTAAAGTTAGCATCCTGCAAAAAATACTCCGGATGATTTTATTAAAATTTAATGTGTCGTAAGTACATATTTATTATCTTCGATAAGGGATCGCCGGAATCGGGCTTTTTCCTTACTAACGATCAGGGATTGCAAAAACGCTTGTCATGAAGAAAATTGCCACACTAGTTTTTATTGCCATAGGCATATCGACTGCTGTTACAGCACAGTTACTTAGCTGGACTCCTGATTTTGCAAAAGACAATGATAATATCGTCATAACCGTAGATGCCACGAAAGGCAACCAGGGATTGAACAACTATAGTCCCACTTCCGATATTTATGTTCATACCGGGGTGATCACCAATTTAAGTGCAAATGCCACTGACTGGCGCTACTCCAAATTTACCTGGGCTACTACACCCCCGGCTGCACAAGCCACTTATCTCGGGGCGAATAAATGGCAGTACACTATTACCAATATCCGTAGTTTTTATGGTGTTCCCGCTGGCGAGACCATCCAGAAGATCGCCATCCTTTTCCGGAATGGCAGTGGTACGCTCAAACAAACAAACACGGATGGCAGCGATATGTATATACCGTTATATGATAATACGCTGGCAGTTCGTTTTTCAGCACCACCGTTTCAGCCAATGTACAATCCCATCCCGGAACCGATCACCAAACAGGTGGGAGATAATATCACTCTTAGTGCCGTAACCAATAATACAGCCGACCAAATAAAGATATCGCTGAATGGTACTGCCATTCAAACAGTCAATAATACCAATACGATCACCACCAATCCTGTGCTGGGTGTAGCAGGTAACCAGACCGTACTGGTAGAAGCAACACAGGGAGCCACCACCCGTTCGCAAACCTTTTCATTCTTCGTGGCTACCGCACCCAACGTACTGCCTTTGCCACCGGGTGTACGGGATGGGATCAATTACGAATCCGGTACAGCAGTTGTACTGGTACTGAATGCACCCAATAAGAACCGGGTATCGGTGATCGGTGAATTCCCGGGAAGCAACTGGATCGAACAGAGTTCCTACGTGATGAATAAAACGCCGGACGGGAATTTCTGGTGGTTGCGTATCACGGGGCTGACACCCGGAACGGAATATGCTTTTCAATACCTCGTGGATGGATCTCTGAAAGTGGGAGAGCCCTATGCGGAAAAAATACTGGATCCCTCTCACGACGGCACGATCCCGGCAGCCACTTACCCCGGTCTGAAACCTTACCCCACAGGATTGACAACAGGTATCGTAAGTGTATTGCAGACAAACGCTCCCGGTTATTCCTGGGCCATCAATAGTTTTTCAAGGCCGGATAAACGAAACCTCGTGATCTACGAATTGCTCCTGCGTGATTTTATCAATGCGCATGACTGGAAAACATTGAAGGACACGTTGAGTTATTTCAAAACCATGGGTGTGAATGCGATCGAGATAATGCCTTTCAACGAATTTGAAGGGAATGAAAGCTGGGGATACAACCCTGATTATTTCCTGGCACCTGATAAATATTATGGCCCCAAAAATTCATTGAAAGAATTCATTGATTCCTGTCATAGCAAAGGCATTGCTGTCCTGATGGACATAGCCCTGAATCATACCACCGGGCTCAATCCCCTCGCTGCCTTATACTGGAACAGCGCCACCAGCCAGCCCGCAGCCGATAATCCCTGGTTGAATGTTACGGCTACACATCCATATAATGTATTCAATGATTTCAATCATGAAAGTCTGCGCACCCGCTACTTCAGCAGCCGGGTGATAGAGCATTGGTTACAGGAATATAAACTGGATGGCTTCCGGTTCGATCTCTCCAAAGGATTTACCCAGAATGTACAATGTGGCGGCAGTACTTCGAACGAAGTTTGTATTAGTCAATACCATGCGGACCGGGTAGCGATCTGGAAACGGTATTATGACAGCTGCCAGTTAAAATCTCCGGGCAGTTATGTTATACTTGAACATTTCGCTGATAATACCGAAGAGATCGAATTGTCCAATTACGGGATGATGCTCTGGGGTAACAACACTTTTAATTTCCAGGAAGCTGCGATGGGATTTGTTACCGGGTCCAATTCTAATTTTGAAGGTTTCCTGCACACCACCAGAGGATGGGCTAACCCACACCTGGTTTCCTACATGGAAAGTCACGATGAGGAAAGAATGATGTACAAGAACCTGACCTTTGGAAATAATAACAATGCATCTCATAATGTACGTGACCTGAATATTGCCTTGAAAAGGATCGAGCTCTGCGCCGGTTTCTTTTTAACCGCTCCCGGCCCGAAAATGATCTGGGAGTTCGGCGAACTGGGATATGATTTCTCGATAAACCGTTGTGTGGATGGAACCATCAACAATAATTGCCGGCTCGACAATAAACCGATTCGCTGGGATTACAAGGATGTGATTGCGCGGAAGCGATTGTATGATATTTACAGCAGCCTGAACAAGCTTCGCTTTCACCCCTGGTATAAAGATGTGTTCATTGCCAATAATATCAACCTTACCCGTAACCTGGGAAGTGGATTTAAAACAATGACCATCCGCAGCGCTAACGATTCGTCTGATATTTGTGTGGTGGGAAATTTTGATGTCACCGCGCAAACAGCCCTTGTCACCTTCCCGGTTCCGGGTACCTGGTATGATTACCTGAATGGCGGAACCTTTACCGCAACCGGCACTGCGCAGAACATCACGCTGCAGCCCGGTGAAATGCATGTATACCTTAACAGGAACCTGATCAATGCGGTCACAACACCGGTTACGGGTACCATTATACCCGGTAACCAGCTTAGAGCAGCGGTTTTCCCGAACCCCGTTCAATCCAACTCTGTACTGGAAATATTTGTACCTCAAACAGGAAAAGTGAAGGTTGATCTGTACAATAGCACCGGTCAAAAAACAGGCACCATTTTTTCGGGTACACTCAGCCGTGGAAAACATAGACTGCCGCTTTCTGACAAAATCAATAATTTGGCCGCGGGAATCTGGATGCTGCAGGTACAGGCACAGGCAAAGACGGCATCCGTAAAATTGGTGATTCAATAATTTCAAACTATAGGGCTATGACGGAAAAAGAATTGCGGTTGAAGACCGCCGAGATAGAGAAGATCAGTCACCTTGATTATTTTAATATAGCGATCTCTGTTGACTGTGTGATCTTTGGGTATGATGATAAAGAATTAAAAGTATTGCTGATAAAATCAGACCTGGAAGAATTTGCAGGTCTGCATTCCTTACTGGGCGACCTGATCCGGCCGGACGAGGATCTTGAATCGGCTTCGTACCGCATCCTGAGAGACAGGACCGGGATGGATGACCTGTACCTCGAGCAGGTACATACTTTCGGCAGCCTGGATCGCCATCCATCGGGTCGTGTAATTACCATCACCTATTATTCACTGATTGATATCAAGCATCATAAATTAAAGCTTAGTCACAATGAGCTGAACTGGCACCCGGTGAACGAGATCAAAAAAATGGCTTTTGATCATAAGCTGATCCTCGATACCTGCCTGGCCCGTTTGCAGGAGCAGGTAATGGAACATCCCGTGATATTTAATTTATTGCCGGAGAAATTCTCACTCCGCGAATTGCAGGAGTTATACCAGGCCATTCTGGGTTTTGAACTCGACCGCCGCAACTTCCGTAAAAAGATCTCCATCAAAGATTGGCTCGTGGATATCGATGAGATGGAGAATGATGTGCCGCATCGCCCGGGCAAACTCTACAAACTAAAGCCCGAATTCAGGAAAAAAACAGCCCGGAAAAAGCTGGTACC
>JANOHQ010000184.1:0-7815 GCA_031406595.1 Chitinophagaceae bacterium | reverse complement strand
GACCGGCTGGCGTATCGACAGTGTTACGCTTACCTCTTACCTGGAGAATACGGCCCATGATACCGGAAGCAAAACCTTCTCTGCTTTTTATAACAGCACAACCATTTCCGGAAATGGTGCCCAGGAGACGGATGACCTGGTGAATATGATCTTCAATACCACGGAAGCCGCGAGGTTTATCTGCCGCAAACTCTATAAATGGTTTGTGTATTACCAGATCGATACGGATACAGAAACCAATGTGATAACACCACTGGCTGAGTTATTACGAACCAGCAATTTCGACGTGAAGCCTGTTCTGTCTGCGCTTTTAAAGAGTGAGCATTTCTTTGACCCGCTGAACCAGGCCTGTTATATCAAAAACCCTTTCGATATTATCATTGGCACCCTTCGGGAGTTCAGTGTCAGCTTTCCTCCTTATACAGACTGGCAGAATGGCTATCCCCTGTTCAGCGGCCTCTATAGTAAGGCGGGCGAGATGCAACAAACATTGTTTCAACCCCCGGATGTAGCGGGCTGGCCTTCCTATTACCAGGAACCGATGTACTATGAATTATGGGTCAATAGTAATTCATTACCCAAAAGAGCCGATTATACCGACGGCCTCGTAGGCGATGGTGTACTCGATCTCCGGGGATTCGCCAATTATTCCACCGCACCTGCCGATCCCAATCAACTGGTGACAGATATCACTACCCTGTTGTTGCGATATCCTTTATCTGTGAATTCGAAAAACTATGTCAAGAACAGGTTCCTGTTGAATAATACCAATAATGATACGGTGTGGACCACGGCCTGGAACACGAATAACAACACAGTGATCAATTCATCGCTGAATGAACTATTCAAATTCATCATGAACCTGCCGGAGTTTCACCTGTGCTGATACCGATCGTTAACTAATGAAAAACACAATCATGAACAGAAGAAAATTTTTAAACAATACAGTTCCGGCAGCCATTACACTCCCTGCTCTCCTGAACGGGTTTTCCTTTACGGCTTTTGGTTCCGATCCGAATCATTCGCTGGCAAGACTTTTCAGTGAAGCCGCTACCAACGATCATATACTCGTACTGGTGCAGTTAGCCGGTGGTAATGACGGGTTGAACATGGTGGTGCCGCTGGATATGTATGCCAATTATTATAATGCAAGGCCGAATGTGGCGATCCAGCAAAGCCGTGTATTACGACTCGATGGTACCGATCGCTCAGGTTTACATCCTGCAATGACCGAGATGCAGAACATGTATAATGATGGCAAAATAAGCGTCGTTCAGTCGGTGGGTTATGCCAATCAGAATTTTTCGCATTTCCGTTCTACCGATATCTGGATGAGTGGTGACAACAGCAATGACCGTTTGACAAGAGAAAAAAGAGGCTGGCTGGGTCGTTACCTCGAAACGGAATACCCCGGTTACCCGGATGCATACCCGAATGCGGATATGCCCGATCCTTTGGCGATACAGATAAGCAATATCCCAACAGTGACAGTGCAGGGTTCTGTTTTCTCGATGGGTCTTTCGATCACCGACCCGGAGAATATCTATACGTTCACCAATCCTTTTTCAGACTACCCCCTGAACTCTCCTCCTGCCAATAAAGAATTACGTTTTTTAAGAGTAGTATCGGAGAAAACAAAGATATATTCCGATATCATCAGGGCTGCTTATCGCAGTTCAGCCAATATGGCAACTTATCCTGATAGCAGCCTTGCCCATCAGTTACAGATAGTGGCCCGTTTGATAAAAGGTGGATTAAAGACAAGAGTGTACACGGTAACGGTCGGTGGATTTGATACGCATAAACGCCAGGTCAATGCCAGCGATACTTCTACGGGTAATCATGCCAGGCTGATGAAAGATCTTTCTGCAGGGATCAATGCCTTTCAACGCGATATGGAACTGATGCAACTGGATGACCGTGTACTGGGAATGACGTTCTCCGAATTCGGCCGTCGGATTAAATCTAATGCGAGCCTGGGAACAGATCACGGGGCTGCGGCACCGCTGATGTTATTCGGGAAGCATGTAAAGAAAGGTGTGCTGGGTACCAGCCCCAATATACCTGCTGATATTGAAGTGGTCAACAATGTTCCCTTCCAGTATGATTTCAGGAGTGTCTATGCATCGATCCTGGAAAGATGGTTCTGTGTAAAACAGCCACTGCTCAATCAATTGCTTTTGCAAAATTACCAGTCCTTACCCGTGATCAAGGGCGGACCCTGCGGCTTGCCTGATGATCCGGATGTTATCAATAACGATGGAGATAAATTATTGCTGAAAATGTGGCCTAATCCTTACAGCCTGAATGCTACCCTTCAATTCTCCACTACTGGCGGGCATACGATGATCCAGCAGATCAATTCGCTGGGGCAGGTGGTAAAAGTGCTGGCCAATGGTGAATACACGGCGGGCACCTACAATGTGGATATTTACGAGGATGGCCTGCCCGCTGGTGCTTATTTTATCCGGTTGCAGAACCAGTCACTACAGAAAGTACTGAATGTGTTGAAAATGCAGTAACGGCCTTCTACAATAGCTACAAAATCTATACAGGGAGCGATTTCCGGGCGTTTTAACCTTTTTTCAAACGGGGGTATTCGCCCATTTTTTTATTTTCCCCCCTTCACAATAATTTAAACTTTGCCAGTTCTGTATATTCTATACATTTAGCATTCGTTCATCCGCACCCGCCCCTTTCTATCCAATCCCTCTGACGAAACACTATTTAATTCTTTTTAAAGCTAATTTGTTATAGGATGAGAAAACTTCTGTTCCTGGCGCTGGTGTGCAGCCTTGTGATGAGTCAACCCCTGAAAGCACAGTATTACTACTATAATGATAAATATTATGACCATGCAGTGGTGCTGGAATTAGGCGCTTCCTTTGGCATCATGAATTCTCTTACCGATATCGGTGGCCGGAAAGGTGCGGGTAAAAAATTCATCAAGGACCTGGTCTGGAAAAATTCAAAACCTGCTTTTGGTGTCTATGCCCTTGCCTTTTACCAGGACAAAATTGGTTTACGCCTGGAAGGCACTTTTGGCGAAGTGGTCGCCTACGACAGTATATTAAAAAGTGTAAAAACAAGCACGGGTGGCCGTTATGAACGTAACCTGAGTTTTAAAACTAAGATCGCCGATTTCCAGCTGGGACTGGAAATACACCCGCTGATGTTCAAAGATTTTGATGGCGACAACCCTCCCCGCCTTTCTCCTTATGCATTGGTGGGTGTGGGTTATTATTCCTTTGACCCACAGGCAAAACTAAACGGGCAATGGTATGCACTCCAGCCGCTTCATACCGAAGGCCAGGGTATGACAGAATACCCCGACCGGCCGAATTACAAACTCAGCCAGATTAATTTCGCGGCGGGGATCGGTGCGAAATACGAGATCAATTCCCTCTTTAATGCAAGACTGGAGCTCAATTACCGCATTCTCACTACAGACTACCTTGATGATGTGAGTACCAATTATATCGATCCCAACCTGTTCTATAGTTACCTGAGCCCAAACCAGGCAGCCATCGCCCAGCAATTGTACAACCGGAAGGCCGAGATCAACCCCAGCGACATAACCAATATCGGTGATCAGCGCGGTGATCCCAGTGACAATGACGCTTTCTTTACCATCCAGTTAAAGATCGGTATGACACTCGGTCGCCAGAGCCGGTAAAGACATAGAATATAATTTTTATACTGCCGGGAGATTGAAACTCCCGGCCTTTTTGTCCCTACCACTAAAAGGGGATGCTGACCCTGTCCCAAAAACACGTATATTTTATTAGCTTTACAGACAATCAATTAAAACTAACCTGATCATGCAAGACGGAGCTTTACCTTATGATGAGTCCCTGTTGAACAGCACCCTCTCCTTTGTTCCCCTGGTAAAGGCCCTGAAAAAAAATGTCGCGGAAGGAAGTCCCGGAATGAAAAAATTATACGGGCATGTGATACGGGAGTTTGAATCCCACCCGGAACTGATGAATACGATCGCGGACCTGGATGTTCTTTTCCCCCATTCCGACCTGATCGAAGAAATGCTGGCAGCTGTTTTTCCTCCCACTACGGCCAACCATATGTACGGGGTCTCCATTCCTTTCAAACACCTGGCTGTATATGCATCATCCCGGTTCAAAACCATGCTGAAACCCGGTACCAACGAGATCCTGGTACCGGATGGTGAAGGAGCGGTACAACTGAACAAAGAGCGCTTTTCCTTTGCTTATGGATTGATCCTTAAAAAATACCTGGGTGTAAAAAGTAATGAGTTCGCCCGTTTCATACAAGCTTCCCTGGATGAAGAAACGGGTCTTACCCGCTATCTCGAACTGCGGATCGATGCCCGCTTTATCGACGTAAGACCCATCGGTGAAATGCCCGAGCTGCCCGATACGATCCTGAACAAGCAAACCAACAATATCATGACGATGGCGGAGCTGGAAGAGCAGATCCCCATTGAAAAATTTATATTCGAGGGGATCTCCGTTCTCCGGGTGAATGATGTGACCGAACAGGAAGTCATTAACCAGATCAAAAACCGCTTACTGGATCTCAATGCTTTTTCCAATGCGACGATCTATACAGAACTGGAAAAACATGTACAGGACCTGATCGGTTTAAAAGACCTGATGATCGGCATCACCCCTTTCTTCAAGATCAATAATCACTATGTTTATTCTGACCTGCATAATAATAACAGCATCCTGTTCAAGCATTTTCATACCAGCAGCGATAAGGACGAGATCAGTGATTATTGTAAACTCCTGTTCCGGGAGAATAAACAACCACTTTTATTTGAAACCCTCGATGAACAATCGCTGGTGGATGTAAAGTGCCTGCAATATTACCATTTGGAAGGAGCCCGGAGTATGATCATTTGCCCGCTGAAAAATGATAACGGTCTCCTCGGTATGCTCGAGATCATGTCGGCCAACCCTGGTTATTTAAAGCCGGCACATGTCAGTAAGATCGAAGCGGCACTGCCTTTATTCTCCCTCAGTCTTGAAAAAAGCCTGGAGCGGCTGAACAGCCAGGTGGACACTATTATAAAAAAGAAATTCACGGCTGTACAACCCGCTGTGGAATGGAGATTCACCGAAGCCGCCCTGAATTATATCGTCAGCCAGCAGGTAAAGGAAAAAGAAGACACAAAGGTAGAGCGGATCGCATTCAATGATGTGCATCCGCTGTATGGCGCTTTGGATATCCGGAATTCTTCCACCCAGCGGTCGATGGCTATCCAGGCTGATATCCTGGAACAACTGCAATTGGCCAGTAAGGTTATCAAAAAAGCGCATGCCAGCAGCTCTTTCCCGTTGCTGCAGGAGATCGATTTCAAGATCGATAAGTTCATTGATTCAACTAACGAAGTATTGCAATCGGGTGAAGAACTGGGTATCCAGGATTTTTTACAGGGACAATTGGT
The DNA here is from genome assembly GCA_031406595.1 of Chitinophagaceae bacterium. Lineage (GTDB taxonomy): Bacteria > Bacteroidota > Bacteroidia > Chitinophagales > Chitinophagaceae > JJ008. The sequence continues at coordinate 2,387 of JANOHQ010000184.1, read as the reverse complement.
CTCGGTATTGAACCACCTGCATACGACCGAACCAAAACTTAAAACCGATGTCGAGAGTTATTTCGCTTCCCTCGACCCTCAGATCGGCATGCTCTATCATCATCGCAAAGAATATGAAGAAAGTGTGTCACTGATCAACGATACACTGGCCCGGTTCATCGATAAAGAACAGGCAGCAGCCCAGAAAGTATACCCGCATTATTTTGAGCGCTATGTAACCGATGGCCTTGAATTCAATATCTACATAGGACAGGCCATTTCACCCCGTAAAAAATTTGATGAGATCTATCTCCGGAACCTGAGAATGTGGCAGCTTACCGTATTGACCAAAGCCGCCAGGGTGACTCATGCACTGGAAAGGGAACTGAGCCATCCATTGCGGACCACGCAGCTGATCCTCTCACACGGGCAAACACTCTCGATACTATTCCGGACCGAGGAACGGAAATTTGATGTGGATGGCGCTTACAATATCCGTTACGAGATCGTCAAAAAAAGGATCGACAAAGCACATATCAAACATACCAACGAACGGTTGACACAACCCGGCAAGATCGCCATCGTGTATTCACAGAATAAAGACGCTGAAGAGTACACCGAGTATATTGAATACTTACAAAATAAAAATCTCCTCAAACCCGGTATTGAACACCTGGACCTGGAAGAGTTGCAGGGTGTAGTGGGAATGAGGGCCTTGCGGGTGGACGTGAATTTTGATGATATGTTCCCCAATGAAAAAAAAGTTGAACTCTCCGCTACCACTTCAGCTGAACTGTTGAACGGGAAATAAAACCTGTACGCATAACGAAAATGAAAAGGCTGGCCCAAAAGGACGGCCTCTTTTTTTTGATACCCGAACCGGTTAGTTTTCCTGATCGTGGCTCTAAAAATGTTCCGGCGGAACGTTATCCATATCTCTTACAATATTCTACCATAAGTTGTCCTTACGGAACAAAAAAAAGGGTGCCTGCATCCCCCGATTGGGGGCCTTCACACCCCCGCATTTGGGGATTGTATATACAATCAGCCCCTGATAGTTTTACGTAAAATAAATGTTATGACAACATATGCCTCCTCCAAACCAAATCCTAAACTTATCAATCTGCAAAACAGGGTAAAAAATTCTTTTAACCTGGCCATGGAAAGGGCAGCAGGCCATTTGGACGATCCACAAAAATATCCTTTACCTGGTGATAACAGGTCGCTGGAGCATGCTGTATATAACCTGTTTGCGGCTTTGCCAAACCGGAAGCAGCGAAAAATAATTGACAGGCTAAAACCAGGGTTCCAGGCTACCCAGTCCAAAAGAAAAACAACCTATGGAGAGCTTGCACAGGTAAGTCTTACCTCAACAAAAACAATTACAGAACAGGTAACAGCTATAGCCGTGTCTCAAGAGCTCCGTATTACAAAAACTGACCTGGATGAACTAAAAGCATCCAGCAAAAAGCCAGCGGCCAAACCCAAAAAATCATCTTACTCAACCGGTAAAAAACCTGTGCCTGCCCAGGTAGCAAACCCGGTATTGGCATTTATTACAGACAGTGTTACCTGTAATAAAACCAGCGAAGTACGAAAAGACGAAATGAGCCTTGCAGCATTTGGCATAGACAGTGCTAATGTACAGCAGGATGTGCCTTCATTTTTTATAGGTGATTTTAAAAAAGGAGATACCGTTGCATTGAACAGGCGGCTGTTTACTTTTTCACTCGATGGTGGCTCTGTCGGCGAAGGCAATACTTTTGCCACCGGGCTATTCTTAGTGGAAAAAGATCTGCTGAGCAATACAGAGCTTGCCAGGAAACTGGAAATTTTGTTTTTCACTTTATCGGCAACCTTCATCGCCATTTCGGTCGCTATACTGGTGATTGGCGTGGCAGGGGGCCCTGTTACTGTACCTATGCTAATGATAGCTATGTCCATTGCTTTTTTTTTCCAACTATTAAGCCGGGTATTTTCGTTTATTGCAGATGATTTTTCTGACACCGGCCTGGATACCCTTATCATTGAACCCCCATTTAATATCGGCGATCGTTTTGACCGAACGCTTTCATTTGAGCTGAATAATGGTGCTGGTGACCTGACCAAAGGAAAGTACTCAGCAGCGGTGCATTGGGAGGTAGTGGCAGCATAGATTACAGGAGGCCGACAACACTACAAAAGTATTTTTCATAAGTAAAGCCAGCTCTTTCGAACTGGCTTTACTATTATTTAAGACGGGAGAGTTTTAGAATTTCCAGCTCAGCCCCACTAATGGAATTTTATCCTCGCTCGAGATCGCATAAGAGAATGTGATCAGCAAACGACGCAGCGGTGAGAACCAGAAACCACCGCCATAACCGCTCAGGAATTTCTTATTGGGATCGTTCTCTACCCACACTCTTCCT
>JANOHQ010000347.1:0-2796 GCA_031406595.1 Chitinophagaceae bacterium | reverse complement strand
GCTTCCGCACAGGTTTCCATTCCTACGCCGATACCATTAGCGATCGTAACTGCCGCTACTGCATTCTCCATATTATGTTTACCCACGAGGCTCATCCGGAAGTCGATACCGTGGATTTTAAAACTGATCCGGAGGGCTTCCTGTTTAAAATCGGTGGCTATATAACCCGCATAGTGATCCGGGTGGGTGGAAAAATCCTGCTGGATCTCCTGGGATAATTGGCGGGCCAATGGATGCGATTGATTGACCACGAAATTCTTGCTGTTCTTTTTGAAGGTGCCGAATACCTGCATCAGCTCATCCATTTCCTGGTGATCCTTATCTACATTCAATAACAACCCGATCTCAGGCTTGTATTGTACGATCGATCCATCACTCTCATCAGCTTCGATGACCAGCCACTCTCCCTTGCCCACTTTTGCATTGCCGATCTTTCCTTTTTTGATAATACTGATCAGCCCGGCTCCGCTGATAATACTTGGTTCCATCCCGGCATGTTCCAGTATATCAAAAAGCATCGCACTCGTGGTACTTTTCCCGCTGGTGCCACCTACCGCGATCGTTTTCTTGCTGTCGGCGATCAGCGAGAGCAGTTCAGCCCGTTTAAGAATGGGGATATTCAGTTGCTTCGCCTTTTGCACTTCGGCAACGGTATCCTCAATCGCCGTCGATACTACGATCAGGTCCGTGTCAGCGGTAATCCCGTCGCCATTTTGTACAAAACAACGGATATCTTCTGCTTCAAGCTTCTCTTTTGTAGCGTTGTATTCACCATCAACAAAGAACCGGTCGCTGCCGGAAACATTCATACCTATGCCTTTTAGATACTGGGCAATGGCGCTCATACCCACCCCGGCCACACCGATAAAAAAAGGATTGCGAAAATCTTTTAAAGAAGAAATCATTCTGCAAATAAAAGAAATAATTGCAAGGAAGAGCTTTTAGTTGGCTCCTACCCTTGTTGCCGGCACGGTGCTCTTGGTCCTGATATGACAAAATTCGTAATATCTTAAACCTTTGATTTACCGGTCAGTCAGATGCCGGAACCTAAAGCCCAACGATGCCATCCACCCCATCTAAAATGTCGGTCATTGCAGGAATAACTGCACTCTCTGTATTCATTGCTTGCAGCAAGGGAAAAGACCAGGTAACTGATCCTACTACCGACCCGGTCGCGGCGGTGCTGAACCTCCCGGCCAGCCCTTTCAATTATGCAAACCCGGCGATGCCGGCGTACCTGAATGCCCCTAATATCCTGGGACAGATCAATACAGGCGGGAATACCATTACAGATAATGGGGCCACATTAGGCCGGGTATTATTTTACGATAAGAATCTTTCCATTAATAATACGATCGCCTGCGCATCCTGTCACAAACAAGTGAATGGTTTTTCTGATCCTGTTGCCAAAAGTTTAGGCTTTAACGGCGGGCAGACCGGGAGAAATTCCATGTCACTGATCGATGCAAAATATTATCCTAATGGCCGTTTTTTCTGGGATCAGCGCGCCGCTACACTGGAAGAGCAGGCGTTAATGCCGATACAGGACCTGGTGGAAATGGGCATGACCCTGTCCCAACTGGAAACAAAACTGAAAGCACTTGCTTATTATCCCCCGCTCTTCACCAAAGCGTTTGGTGATGGCAATATTACAAGCAGCAGGGTGTCGCTGGCACTTTCACAGTTTGTCCGTTCGATCGTTTCGTACCAGTCAAAATATGATGCCGGTAGATCAACTTTCGCAACCGCCCCTGCCCCTCCTCCCAATGCTGTATTCCCGAATTTCACTGCGCAGGAGAACAGGGGTAAGGAGCTTTTCCTGCTGCCACAAAATGCTTGTGCCGCCTGTCATGGTTCCGAAACCTTTACTGCTCCCCAGGAAAAAAATAATGGTATTGATATGGCTACCATCGACAGGGGCTTTGGCGCCGTCGTCAACAATACCAATTTGGATGGAACATTTAAAGTGACGACACTCCGAAATGTAGAACTCACGGCTCCCTATATGCACGATGGTCGTTTTGCCACACTGGAAGAAGTAGTTGAACATTATAGCAGCGGTGTGAAGAATCACCCCAACCTGTCGCCGCAATTACGTTTACCCAACGGCCAACCGAGGCTGGCCAACCTGGCGCCACAGGACAAAGCAGCATTGGTAGCATTTTTGAAAACGCTGACGGATGGTGTGATAACAAATGATGTGAAGTTTTCGAATCCTTTTAAATAATTCTTGTCGCTTACGGAAAAGAAACGGTTAAAACCGTTCTCATTCAAAATGAACATTCTCATAGCCGCGGGTTTAAACCCGGGGCTATGATTAAAGGTGCCGGGGATAAACCATTTCAATGGTTTATGTGAAAATGCTCCGCCATCTCATGAGCTGGTTTTATTCGCCCGTAACATTTCGGAATAACCCCATTTTTTCGCCAGTGCATTTATGGCCATTGTAATTCGTTTGACACGGGTAGGTTCTGTTTTGGCATCATCGATCCATTTACTGAAATAACGCTGGTGCCCACCGGTCAGCGATTTGAAAAATTCATCAGCTGCAGGATCATCCGCCAGGCATTCCATAAAATCCTTGTTGAAAATAAATTCGCTTTTGTCTTCGCTAAGCTCCACTTTCACCATAGCGCCGTGTTTTTTGCCGATCGCTTTTCGCAGCGCAGCATTTAATACCAATATAAACCCGCCGCCGCCCATGGGGAACAGGGAGACCCTTTTGATGGGATAGGCATCCAGTTTGCCTTTTACCTTGAACTCCCTCCGATTCCCGGGCTTCAATTCCTGCGCAAG
>JANOHQ010000319.1:0-10577 GCA_031406595.1 Chitinophagaceae bacterium | reverse complement strand
TTTGAATCAACAGGTGTTATTGAATTTGTGTATGGAAGTATGACGATGAGTACACTTGGCGCAGCGAGTACGGATTCAAGAGATCCGCATATCGGTTTCTCATCTAACAACGTTGCCAATACTATCGGTTCAGTTACCGCTGCGCAGAGTGGTGTTCCCGCACCTACTTATAGCGGATCAGCAATCCTGCCCGTAGCAAACTTATATACAGCAGGGGCTATCACGGTGCTTAGTTCTGCAGCACAGGGAGCAAGAAGGGTGTTTACTTTTACACCACCTGTTCCAACAGCACCCACAGCTCTTAATTTCACAGCTGTTACACAAGTGGCGATGACATTGAACTGGACCGATTCACCCAATGAAAGAAATTATGCGATCTATCGTTCCACCGATGGCATTAATTATTCTTTTGATGGTACTGCGCCGTTGAATGCAACGTCTTACGCAGCAAGCGGATTGGTTCCCGGCACTAATTATTTCTGGCGTGTGTTTGCGGTTTCAGAAGGTGGTCTTAGTACCGCTCTCGCAGGTAGCCAGTCCACTAATCCGCCGGTTAATATTACTTCGAATGGTACCGGTGGTGGATTGTGGAGTGCTACAGGCACCTGGGTTGGTGGAGTAGTTCCCGGGGCAACTGATAATGTTACCATATTGAATGGCGATGTTGTAACCATTGAAACAGCGGGGGCTGCAAATTCGTTGACTGTAGGACAGGGAGTTTCCGGTGTTTTGCAATTTGAATCGGCAACAGCAAGAATATTAACCACTACAAATGTGGTGGTAGCAGCAGGAGGTATACTCCGCTCGAATGCTGCCGGAACCATAACTACACACCTGCTGGTTGTCAATGGCAATCTTACCAATAATGGCACCATCGATTTCAGTACAAATGGAATTCTTGCGGGCGCAGGTATCACTTTCGGTGGTGCCAATGATGCATCATTTACAATGGCACCAGGTAGTGTCACTGATTTTGCACTAACCGGTGGAATCACCATATTTAAGGGAACGAACAATACTCCCGTTTTATCCTTTATACCCAATGGCACAATAACGGTGCAGGGTGCAAATACGCTTGGATTCCTCACAGTCCTTAACGGCACATTTAAATTAACCGGAACCAATGCTTTCAGCAACCCTGTGTTTAGTGCAGGAGCCTATACGATCCCTGCAACAGGCGGTTTCTGGATGGATAATGCAAATGCCACAGTGGCCGGTCAGAACAATTCACCAACAGTAAGCGGACTATTAAGAATTAGCCAGGGAACTTTTAATATAGGCACCGCCTCAGGTAATTCAATGGGATTTGCAGCAGGTAGTACTATTAACGTTGAAGGCGGAGCAGTGAATGCTGCAGGAAGATTTGGAGTAGACGTTGCTGGTAATATATTTAATTATAGCCAGTCGGGGGGAACGGTCACAGTCTGTACTGTTGGTAATGGATCGGGTACACTTGCCAGTTTTGACCTGGGAACATCAGGCTTGTCGATCGTTTCCATAACAAATGGTACGATCATCTGCCAGTTGGCAAATACTTCAGGTACTCCCTTTGACTATCGTATGCAGTCGGCTGGCGGAGTGGCTTCCATGCCTGGCGGAACTTTGCAATTAGGCAACGCTTTATCAGGAGCGGCTAAAAATTTCTTTGCCCGTGGTGTATTGCCATTCAATACGATCATTACCAATACCAGCGCTAACCATACGCTGTCTTTTCCGACCACAGCACCTGTTACCTATAATTACCTGGCGCAAAACCTGGCCATCAATGCCGGTACGACTTTTACCCACGCTTTTGGCGGTATCGCTCTTTATTCAGGAAATGTAGTAAACAATGGAACGTTTACGGCGACTGTCGCATCATCCAGGGTTTATAACTTTTCCAACGGGGTAGCAACTACCTGGAGCGGCACGGGAGTATTTACTTCGCCAATGGTGAGTTTTGAAATTGACAATATATTCGGGGTTACACTCAACCCAACCAACCAGATCCCGACGAACAGGGTTATCATGTTCACCGGGTCGTTCACCAATTGCAACAAGATCACCCTGGGTAGTGGCGGAGCATCCACAGGAACTGTTCAGATCGGTAACACCAGTGCTGGTTTGCCTACTGCAGCCGGAGTATTTGATGTGCCATTTACATTTAACCTCGGTACAGGAGGACAAATAATTTCTTATTTAAGAGTAACCACTTCCAGGACCATGGGACCCGAGATCAACCCCACCAGGATACTGACAACACTTAACGTAGATGATAATGACCTCACGCACGTGCTGACATTAGGAGGTGGTAATCTTGCTATCTCCAACGGTGCTACTCCTACGTTAAACTTAACAAATGGAAAGATCAACCTCTCAGGAAGTACGCTGACCCTTGGATTGGATGCGACAATCGCTGGTACACTCACCAGCCCGGCAGGATGGGTATACAACGGTCTCTTTAAAAGATGGATCAGTGCTACGGCAGGCAACAGGGACTTCCCGGTCGGGGTTGCAGCTTTCAAGAGAAATGCATCTATCAATTATACAGGAGCACCAACGGGTGGGGGATCACTTACGGCGCAATGGGTCTCCAGCCCGAGCGGTTATAATGGCTTGCCGTTGACAGAAGGAGCGATCAATGTTACCCAAACTGCTCCCGAAGGATTCTGGACGATAACTGCCGGCGATGCACTGGGTGGCGGTATTTATACAGGAACATTTACTGGCTCAGGTATTGCCGGTGTTTCCGATGTTACACAACTGGTATTGTTGAAAAGAGTGGATGCCCTTTCACCATGGGTATTGAACGGAACACATGTTGTGGGTGGAGGTTCGCCGGCTAATCCCGTTGTATCCCGCACAGCCATGTCCGGGTTCTCTGATTTCACTATCGGATCAAGTAACCTGAATACATTACCGGTAGACCTGCTCACATTCAGCGGCTACAAAGAGAATACGCATAACGTACTCAAGTGGAGAACCGTTACCGAAGTGAACAATGTTGGCTTTGAAGTACAACGCTCATCCGATGGTACAAACTATTTACCGATCGGGTTTGTAAACAGCCTGGCCGTTGGGGGCACGAGTACCGGCCAATTGAATTATAGTTATATCGACAATAGTCCATCAGGAGACAGGCAATACTATCGTTTGCGCCAGGTGGATATCAACGGTGCGGCCAGGATCAGTAATATCGTGCTGATCAAAGGAGCTAAACCGGTGACACTGGCGATCGAAGGCATGTTCCCGAATCCTGCCAGTACACAATTGAATGTATTGATCGATGCACCGGCAGCAGACAAGATCACGATGCTGGTAACAGATATATCAGGTAAAGCGATCCTGGTAAAAACAGCCATGGTAGAAACCGGCAGCAATACGATCTCACTGGATGTCAGCAGGCTCAGCGCCGGCCAGTATATGATCAAACTGGTCTGCAGCTCTTATTGTGAAAACCCCGCTGCGAAATTTGTGAAGCAATAGAAGAACCACTATAGAAAGAAATGTGCGCATCAATGAACTGCGGGACTAAAAATCCCGCAGTTTTTCTTTTACGAGGGTTGTAGTAACGGGCCAGGTGTGGCTTCCTCACCCTTACCCTTTCCACAAGTGGACGTCTTGCTTCCTCACCCTTACCCTCTCCACAAGTGGAGAGGGAATCGTTAACTCTGTTTCTACGAATGAATCTCGTTCCCCCCTCTCCATGCAATGGAGAGGGGACGGGGGTGAGGTCACAACGCATCTTCAATCTTTTTCAATACCATCTCCAGGTTTCCGACCAATTCTTCATTTCGGATCCTCAATATCTTTAATCCCATTTTATTCATGATCACATCTCTTACTTTATCATATTCGAGCTGGCTGCCATATTCATGATGTTTGCCGTCCAGCTCGATCACCAACTTGCAACGGGCGCAATAAAAATCCGAAACGTAGAAACTTCTTCGCCAGCCTATCTGTTCATAGACTAAGGGGTGCTGCCTCCTGACTTTTTTCCCTTTTATTCCTCTATTGCGAAGTACCTGCCAAAGTAGATCTTCTTCCGGTGTCATTTTTTGTCGCAGCGCTCTTGAAATACGTATTGGCGAAGACATACTAGTTCATTTATTGTTATTTCACCCCAGTCCTCACGCATGCCATCTCCTTGCTTCCTCCTCCGTCGTCGCAATGACAGTGGGGAGGGGCAGGGGTGAGGAGGATCCAGGAAGCAAACTAATCTCAACAATCTGTGAAGCCATCGTCAAACAACCAGGATTTACTGTTTTTTTGACGGCAGTAGGCAGTGAGAAAAACGTCCGGCTTCCCTTTTCCCTCTACATAAGTGAGCGTCCGGCTCCCTCACCCTTACCCTCTCCATACAATCAAAAGGAACGCATTTCCCCCTCTCCATGCAATGGAGAGGGGCAGGGGTGAGGAGAGGAATTCACTATCTTGCGCCCCATGCGCTACATGAAATGGATCGGTCTCCTGGCAGCCTTATTATTAACGGCATCCTGTTTTACCCCCTGGATATTTATCGGGTCAAAGAATATCACTATCAGCGGGGTGGATGCCACGGGTACTAATTATGGCAAACCCGGCTATTTCCATTTTTTCCTTACGGCGGTATTCCTGTTTTGTACGTTCATGCCAAGGGTTTGGGCCAAACGGATCAACCTGCTGGTTACGGCGCTGAACCTGGGCTGGTGCCTCCGGAATTTTTTTATCCTTGCCACCTGCTCCGGGGGTGAATGTCCCGTCCGCCAAACCGGGCTCTGGCTGTCCCTGCTGGCTTCGGTACTAATGCTGATTTCGGCCCTGTTTCCGGATATGAAGGTTCAGGCAAAAAAAGAAGAGTAGCATTAATCTTTCCCCTTTAACAGCTGTCTATTGATTTTCACCCGGCCTGGGGCGGGTGAATGGTTTGCCCAACCGAAACCACTCCTTCTCCACTTGTGGAGAGGGCAGGGTGAGGCGAAAAACCGTTTCCTCATGTTTTAATAATACCCTAGATTCGCTATTTCGCCTTATTTTCGAACAGCACTCCGCAACCCTCCGAAAAGTTCCAATCAATATCCAGTTGACTGCCTATTTATTTATTATAAAATGGGAACTATGCGGAAGGTTTTTACAATTCTTACTATTGGACTTCTTTCTTTTTCGCCTTTTAAAGTATTTGATAATACTCCTGCGACTCTGCCCTTTACACAGAACTGGACAAACCCGGCCCTGATTACCCTGAATGATAATTGGTCCGGAGTTCCAAGTATTATTGGTTATTTAGGTGATGGAATTACCGGCGGAACAGGAGTTGACCCTCAAACCTTGCTAGGTGAAGGCATTATTACAGTTGATGTTATTGCAAACCAAGCAAATCCAAACGCTTTGGCTACCGGAGGTGTTGCAGAATTTGATGGCATCGCTGATCCCGTAATTGCACTACAGGGCTCAGGGACTGCCGACGCTCCTAATATTATCATTCACTTAAATACAACAGGATTTCAAAATATAAATGTTGCCTACAACCTTCGTGACATTGATGGTTCGATAGATAATGCCATTCAACCAATAGCGTTGCAGTACCGGCTAGGGTCTTCTGGAAATTTTACCAATGTTCCCGCAGGATTTGTTGCAGATGCGACAACAGGGCCAAATCTTGCAACCATGGTTACGGCGGTGAACGCTTTCCTTCCTGCTGCTTGCGACAATCAAACACAAGTTCAGGTTAGAATTATCACTTCTAATGCCGCTGGTAATGACGAGTGGGTCGGAATTGATGATATCAATATCACTGGAACACCCGGTACTTTTAATTCTAACAGTTCAAATATTATTCTGAACGCAGGTTTTGCAGAGCCTGCAAATATTGGCTATCTCTTATATCAAAACGCAAATATTACTGATGCAAATAGTATTGAGGTTGCTCAGTTCATAGTCCAGGACGGAGGGGGAGTAGCAGACGGAGATGCTTTTGGAACCACACTGACCGATCTTGTAATGAGCCTGTCTAATTTTGCTGATGTACGTCGCGTGGCGATATATGATGGAATTACAGAATTGGATGAAGTGGCTGGTGGTGCTTCAGTAAGTTTTTCCGGATTAAATCTTGTTGCACCTGACGATGGAAGCAAAACTTATTCCGTCAGAGTGACTTTTAATACGGCGGTTACCGATAATAATCAGTTTGTATTTGCGATCACGGGTGCAACGGCAGATGGTGCCGGTTCAACTTTTGCCACTGGTAATGCCGGTGGCGCATCATCATCTTCTACCGGTGATGAGAACAGGATAGAAGTTACTGCCGACAGGTTTGCATATGTACAAAATACAACTTCTCCCACCGGGGTTAACGTTGCGATGGCGCCAGCCGTCACATTAAGAGCAAATGATATCAATGCAAACCTTGATCTTGACTTTGTAGAGCTGGTGAGGATTACTTCTGCCGGGACTCTTGTCGGTACGCCTGTTGATGTTGCTGCGGTTGGTGGCGTTGTGACATTTAATACGCTTACTCATAGTGTTATAGGCACTGGCTTTACTTTGAATGCTGAAAGAGCGATCACCACAGATTGGGATGTTGTAAGTAACTTATTTGATATCTTAAGTGCCAGTTCTGCAACAGATTACTTTAGGTCACAAACATCCGGGCCCTGGATTGCAGCAGCAACCTGGGAATCATCACCGGATAACCTGGCCTGGCAACCTGCAACATTGGCTCCGAATAATAATGCTAACATTATTTATATTAGAAATGGACATACCGTAACTATCAATGCGACACTTGTAACGGCAGACCAGGTAATAATAGAGGCAAATGGTATATTGGAAAATCAGGCGACTGTCAGCAATGCATTTACAATAGCCAATGGTGGAGGTGATGACCTTACTATCGAGGCAAATGGAAGATACCAGATAAGTTCGGGGCTGAGCTTTGCCAACTATCAAACGGTAAGTCCGGGTGGTACCGTTAGGATCAGAACTGGAGGAACCATTCAAATTACAAGTATAGCCGGTAGCAGTCATAACTCATTTGCTATAACCCCTACGACTTATATCTGGGAAACGGCGTCAATTTTCGATTGGAATACAACTACCACCCCCGGGGCCACGGGAGTTACTTTCTTCCCGGATGCGACTGCTTTGATAATTCCGATATGGCGTTTTTCTGCTTCACCCTTGGGTAATCTTGGCGGCGGAAGTTCCTTACTTGTAAATGGCGTGCTGGATGCCAACTCTAATGTGATATTCACTTCAGGAAGCGATAAAACATTCCGTAATGGGATTTTTGGATCGGGTAATGTAACTCAAATAGTAGGAGGTGCCGGGAAGATCATTATTAACGGAACAGTTGCCGGTTTAGGTGGAACAGGTGTAATAACCCCGGTTAACGGTCTTGACATCGGGGCTTCAACAACGGTAACCATGATTTCAAGTAAAACGGTAGCTGGTAATGTGGCGCTTTTGGCTGATAGTTATGTAAACCTGGGTGGAAGCAACTTAACAGTATCGGGTACAATTACAGGTGGCGCTTCTAACTCACATATTGTGACTGACGGCACTGGTTTATTGGTTTTACAAGATATAACTACTGCAAAGACTTTTCCCATTGGTCCTACAACTGTCAACTATAATCCGGTTTCAATTTCACATGCCGGAGTCACCCCAACTGATTTTTCAGCAAGGGTAGAAGTAGGGATCAATCCATCTTCAGGCATTTTCGCTAACTATGGTGTAAATCGCACCTGGAATATCATGGCCGATGCGGTCACTCCCAATTCGACGATATCATTCCAATATGAATCTACAGATCTTAACGGAAGTCTTACAACTGCGGATGACCTGGAAGTGATCCAGTATGCGGGCGTTTCATGGAGTATTGTGACTACTCCAATTACACCCACTGGTGGGCCTACTACTTTTGTAGTGACTACACCTGGAACGATGGGCATAAATGATAATTCTACTCCTTATGCATTAGGCAAAGCCGGCGGCTACATCCTCCCCATCGACTGCATCATCTCCTGCCGTTCTGCCAAACAAAACAATGCCGGGCTGATCAGCTGGGATGTAAGCACCTGTTCCGAGGTCATGAGCTTTGAAGTACAACGTGCCGTAAATGGTAGCGTATTCACGACTGTTGCCAGCATTACACCGGGTTCTGCATTATCATACAGTTATACTGATATGACCCTGGCTGCAGGAACCAATCTCTACCGTATTAAAATAAGAGGAAACACGGGTGCGGTGAAATATTCCAATACCGTGGCGATCATCAACGATACCAAAGGCCTTCTCATCACCGCCCTTTCACCCAACCCGGTGAATAACCAGGCCAGCATGGTCATCAATGCTGCCAAAGCCGGTACAGTTGATTTTGTTATCACGGATATAACGGGTCGTCCGTTAAAGCAATGGAAAACTGTTATTAACGAAGGCAGTAATACGATCCCGGTCAATGCAACCGGGCTGGCCACCGGAGTATATCATTTATCCGCTACCAGTGGTGGATCCAGCACCGTTGTGCGTTTTATTAAACAATAAAGAACGAGCCCGATAACGCAGAGGCCGGGAATTTTCCCGGCCTTTTTTGTTTTTATGCCGCTGTTTAATAATAGGATCTCACTTCCTTTACAGCGTTCAACAATTATTAATATTTTCCATTTTTACAACAGCAATACTGATCGAAAAATGTGGATAAATACCAGGAACTGCTTTTCTTCATGTTTCGTTAATACTGCAACTTAGCAGGTCGGTATGCAGAGTTTGTAAATTTGCGGCTTTGCCCTGATCCCCACCTCTGAAAAACTGCAATGGATCATTGCGTTCCTTATCCTTTGATGACATTTTATTTTATCATCCAAAAAAGAGGTATGAAAAAAATTTATTTGTTATTAATGATGGCGATGATGGGGACAGGGGTTTGGGCACAGTTTTCAATTACTGGTGTCGGAGCCGGGAATACCTACACCCAGAATTTTGATGGTTTCGCGGGAACCCTTGTTACAGTACCAACTAACTGGGTATGGAGTTTTACTGATTACACTCCCGGAGGGTTTTATAACCGTGCTTCTGTCTACAATAACTCAAATTCGTCATACGCACTAAGAGAAAGCGCAGCGTTTACTGATAATGCGTTTGGTGCAAAACTTGACGGGAGTACACAGACTTTCACATTTTCAGCCATTAATAATACAGGTGCGGATATAACCGGGTTTGTAATAACCTGGAACGTAGAACAGTATTCCACAAGCACAAATGCAACCCCGCTGAATTTTACTTACAGGACCAATGCTGGCGCATACGGTGTCGTTGGAGTAGCGGGTACGACAAATACCAGCGCTTCAACCGGTGCTGCGGCAAATCTTCCTTCCATTGCTGTGACTGCAAGATCCATCACAGTTACTGGGTTGACTCTTGCAAATGCTGGCACTGTCGATTTTCGTTTTACAATGGGTAATGGAACGGCTAACAATGCACATATTGGACTTGATGACTTTACAGTATATGCTACTGGTGCTGTGGCTGGCACGCCTGATATTGCTCTTGCCTCCCCCAATCCCGCAGTTCCTGCCGGAAATATTGTTCCCGGCACCGGTGCAAACGCCATCTATCGCTTTGATCTCGCGGTAACAACAGCAACAGCGAACTTAACTGGTATTACGGTAACCACGGCCGGCGCGTATACAGCAGCGGATGTTACCGGCTACAGGGCTTATTATTCTACTGACGCTGTATTAGGCCCTCCAGATATTTTATTGACATCGATCGCCGCAGCGGGACCAGGAGTCCAGGTTTTCAGCGGATTTAACCAGGCCATAGCACCAGCTACTACAGGGTATATTTTTATTGCCGCTGATCTGGCTTGTGGCGCAGTCGTTGGCAATACCATCTCCGTGAATGCAATTACAACTACAGATATTACTTTCACAAGCGGTAACAAAACAGGAACTTCTTTTGCCGGTGCTGCCCAGACAGTTATCGGAGTGCCGCCCAATAACGTTACGGGCGCAGGTGCTACAAATGGCAATACACAGTCATCCGTCAGTTGGACAAACCCAATTGCCTGTTATGATGAAGTGATGATCGTAGCGGCCACTGCCACTAACACAGGAGTACCGACCGGTGATGGTACTGCCTATACACCGGACCTCGTTTATGGAAATGGAACAGCTTTAGGCAATGGGTTCGTAGTATACAAAGGGAACGTATCCCCGCAAGTGGTAACCGGCTTGACAAACGGAACTACTTATTTCTTCAAAATATTCGGCCGCCTCGGTACCAGCTGGAATACTGGGGTAGAAGTGAGCGCTACACCATCGTTGCCCAGTAGTGCAACGGATTACTTCCGTTCAAAAGCGCCATCTGGAGGTAACTGGGGTACGGCAGGTTCATGGGAATCTTCACCCGATAATAGTGTCTGGGGTACTTCCACTTTAGTACCTGATGCAAATGCAAATACAATTACTATAAGGAATGGTCATACGATTACCGTAGCTGCTGCTGCCGGAGCTGATCAAATTGTTGTGGAAGCAGGGGGCACACTCACATTAGGAGCAACATTTACACTCGCTGATGGAACTGGAACTGATCTGACTGTTGACGGTACTGTAATTAAC
>JANOHQ010000269.1:0-1689 GCA_031406595.1 Chitinophagaceae bacterium | reverse complement strand
GTTTCCGATGATCCGGGCGGGATGTATTACAATCCGGCGGGAATCGCCTATTCAGCCGGAAAAAATCTCTCCGCCAGTGTCAATGCCTACAGTGTATCGAACAGGACATACAAAGGCGTCATTGGTGGCCAGGACTGGACCAGAACATCCTCAACACTGCTACCGAACTTCTTCGGAATCATCCAGCCGGTCGGTAAATTTAAACTTGGCTTTTCGTATGCGGTTCCTGACAGCAACCAGGAAGATCAGGATCAGAAATTTGAATTTTCTGGATCAAGCGATTCAATTGTGATCAATTTCAATAATAACAATGACACAAATCTTTTTGGTCCTTCAGCTGCTCTCCAGGTGAGTGATTCATTTTCAGTTGGCGCAACACTCTATGTTCATAAACGTGGTACAGAAGCGATACTTAATGCTTCAACCGTGAATGTTTCTTCGGGGATTATTAATCAGTGGTCGAACGGATACGTAGAAAGTGATGAATGGGGGCTTAGACCGATTATTGGAGTGATGTGGGCTCCAATGGACAAACTCTCGATGGGTCTGACGCTTTCAAAAACCGTTGTTCTTACGTCTGATATATTAAAACAAACTACTTCTTATGATGCAGCAACTTCTGCAAGTTCAAGGACGTATGTTGAGTATGATTTTAAGCGAAAATATCCGTACCAAGTAACTGCAGGTATTGCATTCTTTCCGGACAGTTCACTGCTGCTTTCGGGTGACTTGAGTTATTATTCAGCATTTGACTATACATGGGTAGACGGCTTGAATAAACGTGATGCTGTTGTAAACGGAGCGCTGGGTGCGGAATATTACGTCAATAAAAACTGGGCTGTTCGTGGTGGACTGTTTACTGACTTTGCAAATACTCCCGCAGTGGTAATAGGCGGCACGGACCAGAAAGAGCATATCGATATGTTTGGCGGCAGTTTTACAGTAAGCCATTTTACTAAAAACACCTCCATTTCCGGAGGGGGAAGTTATAAATTCGGCAACGGCAAGTCGCAGGTTCTAGGTGGAAATAGCATACCTCAGGACGCAAACTCCAACAACTGGACCATATTTGTTTCATCTTCCTATTCGTATTGATGCACCTGCATTGATTGAGGGGGGAGCAGGCTCGGTCCTAGCCGGCTTCCCCTTCAAGTCCTCTGCGTAGCAGCAAGGTCGCCGTCTGATACATGATTTCAATCCTGTCGATAACCGTTTTTCATCCCCTAGCTTTTCTCCAACCTGCAAGGTTTTTTCAATGCTGTGACATTTGGTCTGCCAGGAGCCGTGCAAGCATGGCACTGGATAATTGAGACTGTGTACGGCCCTGATCAGCTCTTCAGTATTATTTTCTCGTAAATGCTCGACAGGCGTCAATTAGAATTAGATAAACTTTTGGCGGACTTGAACGAAGGAACATTATTTTTATATTGAAATGGGATGCGATCCATCTGTATATTGTCGATGAGATCTATCGTTTTTAACAATAAAGGCGCTAATCCATGACTTTAAAGCAACTGGAAGTGTTTGTCGCGATTGCCGAGTTGGGAAGTTTTTCAAAGGGTGCCGAAAAGACCGGTATTACCCAGTCCACCGCCAGCCAGCACATTCTGGGGCTGGAAAGTGAGCTGGGCATCCGGCTCTTTGACCGGGGCAGGGGAGGGGCCTTGCTGACGGAAGCCGGCAAGCTGT
>JANOHQ010000236.1:0-6529 GCA_031406595.1 Chitinophagaceae bacterium | reverse complement strand
TGCTGGCCAGTGGCAAACACCTGCAAACGGATACCTGGTCTACGGTTGGTATCATTGCCGGGTTGGTACTCTTATATTTTACCGGCTATGGTTGGATCGACAGTGCAGTAGCGATCTTTTTCGCGGTCTTTGTTATGTATACCGGTTACAGTATACTGCGCCGGTCCATTGCGGGTATCATGGATGAGGCCGACGTAAAATTGCTGACCCGGATGGTACAGGTATTGAATGCGAACCGGCGGGAAAACTGGATCGACCTGCACAATCTCCGGGTGATCAAATATGGAACGGTATTGCACCTCGATTGTCACCTGACCGTGCCCTGGTACCTGAATGTGAATGAAGCACACCAGGAGATCGATGTGCTCGCCAACCTGGTGCGGAAAGAATTCGGGGAGTCGATGGAACTCTTTGTCCATTCCGATGGTTGCCTGCCCTTCCAGTGTAAAATCTGTAATAAGGCGATTTGCAAGGTGAGACAGCATAATTTTGTAAAAAGAATAGAATGGACGCTGGAAAATGTGTCGAGGAATCAAAAGCACGGGGTGTCTGACGTCTCCTCCGACCGGAGGGAGGAGAGAGCGTCTGACACCTAAAACCGCGCAAAGTGAGGGCAAAGCGTCTGACAGCTAAAAACCGACCGGAGGAGAGAGCGTCTGACACCTTGGATTAGCCCGCAGATCATTATGATAGTTATGATTAGTTCTTATCTTAAAATATCTTAATCATCCTGACAATCTGCGGCCCAACTTTCCGCGAGAAAAAAACATGAAGACAACAACATACTGGAAAACCAAACAAGAATTCGAAAGCACCCAGGATAACAACAGTGTTCAACTGGATGGCAACAGGAGCAATGGCTTTAGCCCGAAGGCTTTATTACTTTCCGGCCTTGCCGCTTGTTCGGGTATTGATGTAGTGGACATCCTGGAAAAGATGCGGGTAGAATTTTCCGACCTGGTGATCGACACGGAAGCGGAACAAACGGAGGAACACCCTCGTGTGTTTAAGGATATTTTGGTGAGTTTCCGTATTAAAACAGACCCCGCGAATGAGGACAAGGTCCGCAAAGCGATCAACCTCTCACTGGATAAATATTGCGGTGTGGCGGCCATGCTGAAGAAAAATTCTGCTATCAACTATAAACTGGAGATCGGCTAATATCTTTAACCTATGCTTTCTAAAAAATCGCAATATGCTTTTAAAGCCCTCGGTTACCTGGTGAATAAGTATGACCAGGGGCCCGTGCTGATCTCCGAGATCGCAAAAAAGAAAAAGATCCCCTTGAAATTCCTGGAGAATATTTTACTGGAATTAAAGAAAGCCGGAATACTCGACAGTAAAAAGGGGAAGGGCGGCGGCTATTTCCTGAAGAAAGACCCGGCCAAAGTGAAAGTGGCGCAGGTGATCAGGCTGGTCAATGGCCCTATTGCGATGCTTCCCTGTGTAAGCCTTTACTTTTATGAGCGCTGCAAGAACTGTGATGAGAAGAACTGTGGCCTGCACGATATGATGATCGAAGTGCGGGATGCATCGCTGCATATACTGGAGAACCGGACATTGAAAGACCTCGCTTGAAACGGGTCTGGCCGCTACATGGTCGGGGCGCTAAAGCGGCCTGAACCTGTTCACTGTTCAACTTTATTTTCATAACTCAAAAATCATAATTTATGTCATTACGTCTCGGGGATGCTGCCCCCAACTTTAAAGCACAAACCACCGCTGGTGAAATTGACCTTTACGAATATCTCGGCAACGGCTGGGGGATACTGTTCTCTCACCCCGCTGATTATACGCCTGTTTGTACCACCGAGTTAGGCAAAACGGCGTTGCTGAATGAAGAGTTTGCCAAACGCAATGTAAAGGTTCTTGCCGTAAGCGTGGACCCGCTGGATAAGCATGAAGGTTGGATAAAAGATATCAATGAGACGCAGAACACAACGGTCAATTTCCCGATCATCGCCGATGAGAACCGGAATGTGGCCACACTTTATGATATGATACATCCCAATGCTTCGGCTACTGCTACCGTCCGCTCCTTATTTGTGATCGGGCCGGATAAACTGGTCAAACTGATGATTACTTATCCTGCATCGACCGGCCGGAATTTTCATGAAGTGCTGAGAGTGGTGGATTCATTGCAGCTGACCGCTAATTATAGTGTTGCCACACCTGCTGACTGGAAGCCGGGAGAAGATGTGATCGTAGTGCCGGCTGTTTCTACTGAAGATGCGATCAAGAAATTCTCCAAAGGCGTGAGAGTGGTGAAACCTTATTTACGGTATACTCCACAGCCTGACCGGGATTAATTTAGAGGGAACTATTTTTCGGGGTAGTATACCAGTTTGAAATACAACCACACGCCTCCCCGACTGATTCATTCAGGCGGGGATTTTTTTATGCTGTAAACAGCATTATAGGATCAGTTCCTGGTTGAATACTTATACCCGGATTAATAGTAGTTAGCCCGGGATTTAGCGTAGCTAAATCAATCCGTGTTTATCCCTGTCTGCCGACAGGCAGGCGTTCGATCCGTGTCATCAGTGTGCCTGTATTTTTCCACACATTTCAAACCCGATAGTCCTGAGTATAGTCGAAGGATCGGGTGAGAGACTACTATTTTTTCTTTCTTTTAGCCAGCTGTTGCAGGGTAGCCCGCATATCTTTTGGCAGGGCCGCTTCGAGTTCGATCGTTTTGCCATCCCTGTCGTAAAAGGCAAGCAAAAAAGAATGGAGTGCCAGTCTTCCGAGTATCGGCTTTTCTTCTTCGAGGTCTTTGGATAGCTTGAACCTGGATTTCAGCGAGGAGACCAGTACCGGTTTACCATCCCCGTACACAGCATCACAAACGATCGGGTGACCCTTCTCTTTCATGTGTACCCGTATCTGGTGCGTTCTGCCGGTATGGATACGGAATTGCAGGTGAGAATAGATCCCAAAATCTTCCAGCACTTCGTAATCGGTGATGGATTCTTTCCCATCGCGGTGAATTATCATTGTACCGTTCAGGGCAGGATGTTCTTTGATCGGAGCGCTGATCGTGCCCTTTGGTTCCGCGAGCGAACCGGTCACCAGTCCCTGGTAGATCTTTTTAGTCTGGCGGTCTTCAAATTGCGAAGAAAGATGTTTGTGTGTTGCTTCATTCTTTGCAAAAACGATCAAGCCACTGGTGTCGCGGTCGAGGCGGTGAACCGTGAAGATATCCCCGTATTGTTCCCTCAACAGTATCTTCAGTGAGATCTCCTTTCCCATCCGGTCGGGAATGGAAAGCAAACCTGAAGGTTTATTCAACGCAACCAGCCCATCATTTTCAAAAACAATAAACTCTTTTACTTTCATGACAACATCCGTGTAAATCTGTGTACTGAGCTTGTCGAAGTATCAGTGGCAAAATAATGTTTGTTTGCCGCAGGCAAACCATTTGTATTTAATTCCTCTTGGTGTCATTAGTGAAACCTGCCTGCCACAGGCAGGTTCGTGGCTAAACCATTTACGTTCACTCACCTCTGTGGTTAAATCATCCGTGTTAATCCGTGCAATCCGTGGCTAAATTATTTCCCTTTCCCAAAATGCTTCAGATCCCGCACTTCTTTTTCAGAGAGAAAACGGAATTTACCTCTTTCCACATTTTTCTTGGTAAGCCCGGCGAAGATGACCCGGTCCAGGTTTCTTACATCATAACCCATTGCTTCAAAGATCCGGCGTACGATACGATTGCGGCCACTGTGTATCTCCACGCCCACCTGTGTCTTGTCCTTGATATCCGCATAAGCCAGTACATCTACGCTGGCGGGTCCGTCTTCCAGCACAATACCTTTCAGGATCTTTTCAAAATCATTTTTTTCCAGTGGTTTATCCAGGGTAACATGGTAGACCTTTTTGATCTCGTTGCTGGGATGCGTGAGTTTTTGCGCCAGCTCACCATCATTGGTCAGTAATAATACACCCGAAGTGTTCCTGTCCAGCCGGCCCACGGGATAAACTCTTTCCGTAGTGGCGCGGCCAATGATATCAAGCACGGTCTTTCTTCCCTGCGGATCTTCCGTGGTCGTGATATAGTCTTTGGGTTTATTCAGTAAAATATAAACAAGGTTTTTTGCGGGGAAGATCTTCTTGCCATTTACCTTCACTTCATCTTTTATGGACACTTTATGACCGGGTTCTGTAACGACCGTGCCGTTCACTTTTACCAGTTGCTTTTTCACCATTTCCGCTGCTTCCCGTCTGCCACAGATACCGGCATGCGAAATAAATTTATTCAGCGGCATCTGGTCAGAGTTCTGGGGGCGGGGTAGGGAGGGTGCCACTTGAACAGGAATTTTTTTCCCCCTGGAATCGGTTTGCCCGACGGCTTCTGCAGACTGAGCCCTGGTTTCGGCTCTTTTTTTGTCAAAATATTCTTCGCGTTCTTTTTTGACCTTTCTTTTTTCCTGTTTGAATTGCTCTTTTACGGCAGCGTTACTTTTCTTGGGAGCGAATTTGCTAAAATTGTCCGTCCTTTTTTTCTTCATGATTGAGGTATTATGCTGTTTTACAACAGGAGTGAGCTGCAAAGATAGGTATTCGGTGCCCAGCGGCTAAAATTAGCTGTCTAACCCGATCCTTCGACTATACTCAGGACTATCGGTTTTGAAATACAAGCACACGGATTACACTGATAGGACGGATAAACACGGATAGTAATTCTGTAAACAGAATTACAAGGGTCCCGGGGAGACATTTATATCCAATATTCTTCGAAGCAGAATCGATCCGTGTGTATCCCTTCCGTCCGTGTCCTCCGTGTTCCTGTATTTTCTAACAAATTTCAAGCTGCGCCACTACATTAAAACAAAGCCCCGGCGCTTATAGCCGGGGCTGGTTCTCAGAACGAACGGATTAAAATTTAGATCGTTTCTTTTACTGCGGGTTTCTTCCTGTCACCACCTCTCTGGTGTTTTGATTCTTTCATTTTCTTCAACTGCTCTTCGGAGAGGATCGATTTCATATTTTCTTTCTGCTTTTTATGCAGTTCTTTCATTTGCTCTTTCTTTTGTTCATCGCTGAGTGATTTATTCTCGCGGATGGATTTCATTTTTTCACCTATTTCCTTGCGGTTGGATTCCATTTTGGCAGACTGC
The DNA here is from genome assembly GCA_031406595.1 of Chitinophagaceae bacterium. GTDB lineage: Bacteria > Bacteroidota > Bacteroidia > Chitinophagales > Chitinophagaceae > JJ008. Next base: position 1,409 of record JANOHQ010000236.1, on the reverse strand, counting down.
GCATCGGTCAAACCCAGGTAAGCTTTCATTTTCTCGCCTTTTTGTTTGCCCATGGCTTCATGCTTTGCCTTTCCTTCTGCTTTCATTTTTTCCAGTTCTGTCTTCTGGTCACTGGTCAAAATGCCGTCCATACCTGCTTTGTGTTCTTTGCGGAGCGATTCTGCTTTTGCTTTCCATTCTTTTACAGTGATATTTTCATTCTTTTTCAACTCGGCCATTTTCTGGCGGAAACCTTCATTCTGTGTTTTGAATTTTGCTTTCTGCTCTTCGGTCAGGTTGAGCTTCTGCATGTCCATCCCGTGCCTCCCGTGATGCTTTTTCCGCTCCATCATGCCGGGTTTTTCAGATTTTCTTTCGGGGATCTCCTGTGCTTTTACAGCAACAAACATCGACAGTGCGAACACCGCCAGGATTATTTTTTTCATGTCTTTAATGATTTTAATTTTTGTTTTTGGACGCTGAAGCCTTCGGGAAACTTGCGCCAGGATTTGTTATAATAAATTGACCTAGTTCAGACTCTGGTAAAACTACAAGGTTTAAATGAACTAGGAAATTTTTCGTAGACCTTGCCGTTAGACCCGATTTTCAGTTAGTCTATCAATTTTGTTTGCTTTATAGTATATTTAGAGCCTTAATTTACAGGTATTAAGACAACTATCTCCATAATAGAAGACAGCAAGGAGTACCAGCAGGCACTCATTACGCTGATCACGGAAAGTGAAAAATTCCAGTTAGGAAAAGTATTTTCTTCCGCGGAAGACGCATTGCCGCATATTCCGGCGCTGACAGGTATTGTGATCGTCGATATAAAACTACCCGGGATGAATGGTGCCCGGCTGGTCGCCGAGATCTCGCTGCTCAATAAAAATGTACAGTGTATCATCTGCAGCATGTACGATGACGACGAATTTATTTTCTCGGCATTGAAGAACGGCGCCCTGGGTTATCTTTTAAAAGACAGTTCGGGCGACCAGATCCTGGCCGCATTGGAAGGACTGACCAAGGGCGGTTCACCGATGAGCCCCTATATTGCCCGCAAGGTGATCGCCAGTTTCCAGCAACGACAGGAGAAAAAAGTAACCGACCTGTTAAGTGAACGGGAACACGAGGTATTACAGCATTTGGCACAGGGACTGATCTATAAAGAGATCGGCGAGAAACTATTCATCAGCCATGAAACGGTGAAGCAGCATATTAAACATATTTACCAGAAGCTGCATGTGCAGAATAAAGTGGAAGCGTTGAATAAACTCCGGAGCAATTAATTATTTAAGATTTTTTGATTGACGATTTATCGATTGCATCCATGAATCTGGCAATCTAAAATCTTCATTCTTCATTCTTCATTCTTAATCCTTATTGGCCAGTTGTCCACACGCGGCATCGATATCCTTTCCCCGGCTTCTTCT
>JANOHQ010000228.1:0-6757 GCA_031406595.1 Chitinophagaceae bacterium | reverse complement strand
CTGACCGGTATCCAGCATTTCAATTACTTTCTTCCCTACACTGTCGCCAATACCTTTGATAGTAAAAAGTTTTTCCCGTGGCGTATCCTTCAATTGCATTGGCAACTGTTCTATGTGGAAAGCGGCTATTGAATAAGTTTTTGTTTTAAAGGAGTTTTCGCCATGAATGTCCATCAGTTTGGCGAGAAGGGAGAAATTGTCGGCTATGGCTGCGTTATCCATATATGCAATTTAAGAATTTTTATTAGCCACGAATTACACGAATGAACACAAATCACGGATTAAAAAGAGTAGTAAGAGGATTATTAAATAAGGGAAGGTTAGAACGCTGTAAAGATATTTAGAAAAGCAAGGGCTGTGTGCAGTTCCTCTCCGCCATAGGCGGAGAGGTTAGGTGAGGGGGCATAAAAAAAGTCCCGAAGTGAATCGGAACTTTTTATTTCTTTTAAGAAATGTTCAACTTATTTCTTTTTCTTAGCAGCTTTCTTCTTTGGAGCAGCTTTTTTCTTAGCAGCTTTTTTCTTAGTAGCCATGTTGTTTAGAATTTAATGTTTAGTAAAAATGGGTTAACGATAGTAAAAATAACAATTATTTCATACTACCCAAATTTTTTTTCCACAAAATTGCTAACAGGATATCCCGGCTCAGGCTTCGACAGCAGTTTCAATTGCTGCAACAGACACATAAGTTCTGTTGTTTTTGCGCTTGCGGAATTCAACAACACCATCGCTCAATGCAAATAATGTGAAGTCTCTTCCTACTCCAACATTTTTACCGGGATGATATTCTGTGCCACGCTGACGAACAATAATGTTCCCTGAAATTGCAGCCTGGCCACCAAAGATCTTTACACCAAGGCGCTTGCTTTGTGAGTCGCGGTTATTTTTTACGGAGCCTTCTCCTTTCTTATGTGCCATTGTTCTAGATTTTGAATTTTGACCCTTCGTTACCTCAGGGGACAAGGAAAATTGAGTTACCCAATACTTCTATTCTCATTTAAGCAATCGATGTCACTTTGATTTGCGTATACGCAGTTCTGTGACCTTTCTTTTTGTGAAACCCTTTTCTGCGTTTTTGTTTGTACGCGATCACGGTATCACCTTTTACATGGTCCAGGATCTCTGCCTGCACTTTTGCCTTAACAGAAGAACCAACAGAGACCTTCCCGTCTCCATGGAACATCAGGACTTCCAGGTCCATTTTATCACCGGCTTTACCCTCCACATGGGGGATGTACAAAGTCTGGTCTTTTTCTACTTTGAATTGTTGTCCGGCTATTTTTACTACAGCTATCATATGCTTAAATTTGTCCCTATCCTTCGACAAGCTCAGGATTTCGGGAGGCAAAGGTAAGGGGAAAAACGGTTACCTGCAAACGGAAAATCAAAGATTTATGTCCCGCTGGCTTTCGCGATTAAATGACCCCTTTTTGACCCGGCATCCGTTATATTTGTACCCCCCGCCCGCGGATGTACGCAGGGGAACTTCAGGTCCTTAGCGCATAGAGTATGAAAATCAAGTCTTTCTTAGCGAGGCCTTTCGCCTCCTATATATATAAAGGTATTAAAAAGGGCATGGCCTGTGCCTTGCCGGACCAGGAAAATATCTTTAAAAACCAGCTTAAAGTAGGCCGGATGACCGGGATCGGCAAGGAATCAGGGCTGGATAAAGTGAATACCTACGAGGAATTCAAACAAGCCATCCCCATCCGTGATTATGAGCAGATGAAACCCTGGATCAGTAAGATCAAGGAAGGCCGGCACAATGTATTATGGAAGGGCAAACCCATCTATTTTGCCAAAACCTCCGGCACTACCAGTGGTACGAAGTATATCCCTATCACCAAGGACTCGATCCCCAATCATATCAATACAGCCCGCAATGCCCTGCTTTGTTATATGGCAGAAACGGGTAACAACAAGTTCGCAGATGGTAAACTGATCTTCCTGTCCGGTTCACCCGAACTGGAAAGAGTAGGAGGTATCCCAACGGGTCGTTTAAGCGGTATTGTCAATCATCATGTTCCCAAATATCTCCGGTCGAACCAGATGCCTTCGTATGAGACCAATTGTATCGAGGATTGGGAGACCAAATTGAATAAGATCGTCGAGGAAACGATCAGCCAGAATATGACACTGATCAGCGGCATACCACCGTGGATGCAGATGTATTTTGATGCGCTGATCAAAAAAAGCGGGAAGAAAGTAGGAGAGTTGTTCCCAAATTTCAGTGTGATGGTACAGGGCGGTGTGAACTTTGAACCGTATAAAGCCAAATTGCTGGAGAGCATTGGCAGAAAGATCGACACCATCGAATTGTTCCCGGCCAGTGAAGGGTTCTTTGCATTCCAGGATTCGCAGGAAGCAGAAGGGTTATTGTTAAATACAAATAGCGGTATATTTTTTGAGTTTGTACCAGCAGGTGAAATATTCAATGAAAATCCAAAGAGATTATCATTAAGGGATGTAAAAGTGGGCGAGAACTACGCGATGATCATCAACAGCAATGCAGGCCTCTGGGGTTATAACCTCGGGGATACGGTAAAGTTCCTGTCGGTGGATCCTTATCGCCTCGTGGTGACGGGAAGAACAAAACATTTTATCTCCGCGTTCGGCGAACATGTGATCGGTGAAGAAGTGGAAGCGAGTATGTTGAAAGCGGCGGCAGAAGAGAATGTACATATCACCGAATTTACCGTGGCGCCATTTGTCAGCAGCGATGCCGGTAAATCATACCATGAATGGTTTATTGAGTTTGAAAATATTCCGGCAGACCTGGGTGCTTTTTCCGCCAAACTGGACCAGCAACTCCGGCAGAAGAATGTATATTACGATGACCTGGTCGGTGGCAATATCCTGGCACCGTTGAAAATATCCGTTGTCCGTAAGAACGGCTTTATTAATTACATGAAATCAATCGGTAAATTAGGCGGACAGAATAAAGTGCCAAGACTGAGTAATGACAGGAAGATCGTAGAGGAATTGGCTAAGTGGACGGAAGAAAAGGCAGTGGTCATATAGGTCATCTAGGTCAAATGGGTCAGATGGACTCTGAAAGGAACCGGGACTTTTACAACTTCAAAGCCTCTTCGATATCACTAATATGACCAATTTGACCAAGCATAATCAGACTTTCTGCAATCCATAGTTCTATAATTGAAAAGAAAACCACATGACCAATTTGACCAAAGTATTAACAGACCTTCGGCATGCTTTAGACCTCTATATGATAATGGAAACTATATGACCAAAGCAATTGAAGACCCTGAGAATTCTTTAAACCTCTATACGATAAAGAAAACCCTTTGACCAATAAATGGCTTCAGAACAACCCATAAAACGCATAGCAATCTTCGGCTCCACCGGTTCGATCGGCACCCAGGCGCTCGAAGTGATCGCATCCAACACCGATAAATTTTCTGCTGAAGTGCTCACGGCACACAGCAACGATGAACTGCTGGTCAAACAAGCGCTCGAATTCAATCCCAACGTGGTAGTGATCGGGGATGAAAAAAAATACAATAAAGTAAAAGAGGCACTGGCTTCCACGGATGTAAAAGTATTTGCCGGGGAAAAAGCGCTGGAAGAAGTGGCAGCGATGGATTGCTATGACCTGATGATCGCCGCGATCGTGGGCTATGCCGGTTTGCGACCCACCCTGAATGCGATAGATAACGGTAAAGCTATTGCATTGGCCAATAAAGAAACACTGGTTGTCGCCGGTGATATAATCATGCGGAGAGCGGTGGAGAAAAAAGTTCCCATTATCCCTGTTGATTCGGAACACTCTGCCATTTTTCAATGCCTTGTGGGTGAAACACGCAACAGGATCGAGAAGGTTATTCTTACGGCATCCGGAGGCCCCTTCCTGGGACGGAAGCCCAATTACCTTGTCAATGTAAAAAGAGAACATGCACTCCAGCATCCCAACTGGACGATGGGTGCCAAGATCACGATCGATTCGGCTACGCTGATGAATAAAGGACTGGAGATGATCGAAGCGAAGTGGTTGTTCAACCTGAAACCGGAACAGGTACAGGTAGTGATCCACCCGCAAAGTATCATTCACAGTATGGTGCAGTTTGAAGATGGCAGTATCAAAGCACAGATGGGATTACCCGATATGAAATTGCCGATACAGTATGCGCTGGCATTTCCTAAAAGGATCAAAAACGATTTCCCCCGTTTTGATTTTAAGAAGGTGAATACCCTTAGTTTCGAGGAGCCTGATGTTAAGACATTCAGAAATCTGGCATTGGCACAGGATGCGTTGAACAAGGGTGGCAACCTGCCCTGTGTCATGAACGCTGCCAACGAAATAGCCGTATATGCCTTTCTGCGCAACAGGATCAGCTTCCTGGAGATGACTGACGCCATCGAAAAGACCATGCAAAGCATCGCTTTCATCGAGAAACCCACACTGGAGGAATATTTTGACAGCGACGGCGAGGCCCGTAACTTTGCAGCCGATTTGATAAAACTATAACCCCCTGTCCTTCGCCGGCTGGCGGAGAAACTTAGGGCAAATGGAGTTTAATATTACCGGATCAAAAAAATAAAATTAAAATAGCCCCAAAGAGACAGAGCTTCTCTTTGGGGCTATAACTAAAAAACCCCTTTTGGGGTTGGGGTATACCATGAACAATTTATTAGCTATTGACTGGAGTTCGGTGGGCATTAAAGCTGCTCAGTTCATCCTGTCTTTTTCTATACTGATCGTCTTGCACGAGTTCGGTCACTATATCACGGCCAAATGGTTCAAGTGCCGTGTGGAGAAATTTTATCTCTTCTTTAATCCCTGGTTCTCTTTATGGAAAAAGAAAAAAGGGGAAACAGAATACGGTCTTGGCTGGATACCACTCGGTGGTTATGTAAAGATATCCGGTATGATCGATGAGAGCATGGACAAGGAGCAGATGAAATTGCCACCGCAGCCTCACGAGTTCAGGGCCAAACCAGCCTGGCAGCGATTGATCATCATGCTCGGTGGTATCATCGTCAATATTATCCTTGCCATCCTGATCTTCATTTTTATCTTATGGATATGGGGTGAACGCTATATGCCAACTGCCAATGCTAAATACGGTATCGTGGCCGACAGTGTTGCGCAAAAGCTCGGTCTCCGGAATGGTGATATGATCCTGAAAGTGGGAGGAGAAGAAGTAAAAGATATTTTATTGGTGAAAGCCGATATCGTTTATAACGAAGGGCCGGATATTATTACCGTACAAAGAGGCGATAGTATCGTGGATATTCCTTTTGACAAACAAACGATCCGCAAACTGAATACCCGTGATGCAGGTCCGTTTATTTCGATCAGGGTTCCGTTTGTGATCGACCAGTTCGGGAAGAACTCCGGTGCGGAAAAAGCAGGCGTAAAAGCCGGTGACAGGATCATTGGTATCAATGACACATCTGTCTTGTACTATGATGAGTTTATACAAACAATGAAGGGAAAGAAAGCGGAGAAAGTGAATCTCTCTGTTCTTCGCAATAATGATACGCTGTCTATCCCTGTTCAACTGGACAAGGATGGTAAAATTGGCGCCTTCCCCGTCGGCGAATACGAAAAATTGGGCTTTAAACTGGAAGCAAGAAAGTATTCCTTTTTTGAAGCGATACCGGCAGGATTTAAGAAATGCTGGACCACCCTGGGGAAATATATGAAAGGGCTGAAGCAATTATTCAACGGGAAAGCCAAAGCCAGTGAATCAGTGGGCAGTGTGTTCAGCATCGGGGGCATTTATCCCGGCGTATGGGACTGGCAGATATTCTGGACGCTGACAGCCGTTTTCAGTATCATCCTTGCATTTATGAATGTACTACCGATTCCAGGTTTGGATGGTGGACATGCTTTATTCACTTTAGTGGAAATGATCACGGGTCGCAAACCCAGTGACAAGTTCCTGGAATATGCACAGATGGTGGGTATGGTACTATTGCTGGGGCTGATGGCTTATGCGCTCGGGCTGGATATATTCAGGATGTTTAAGTAAGAAGTAAGAAGTCGGAAGACGGAAGACGGAAGATCGGAAGCCGGAAGACCGAAAGACCGGAAATTAGTAGCTGGGAGTTTGGGACCCCTCATTTGTTTCTAAGAGTATTTTCGAAATAAATGTTATAGTTCAATACCAATTTTTTTCATAAGAATAGAGGCGTTCATGCTGGTGCAGACGCCTCTTTTTAATTGGTAATCGAAATACAATTCATCGTTGGCCACCTGCACATCGAAATGATAGTTATCGATCTTACCAGGAAATGCATCGGCCAGTTTCGCCAGTGCAAGGTCATGCGTGGCGATCATCCCGGCAGCATTATGTTGTATAAGTTGTTTGATCAGGGCTTCGGAACCCGTATGCCGGTCGGCAGAATTGGTGCCTCTCAGTATTTCATCCAGCAATAAAAAAACATCCTGGTTGGCATATACTGCTTCGATGATCTCTTTTAATTTTTTCAGTTCTGCATAAAAAGTGGAAGTGCTTTCTTCCAGGTTATCACTTACCCTCATACTGCTCATCACTTTCATATGCGAAACGGTGAGTGCCATGGCGCAGACCGGAGCTCCCATCATCGCCAGCACCAGGTTCACACCGATACTTCTCAGGAAAGTGCTTTTGCCGGCCATATTAGAGCCGGTAACAATATTCATCCTGTTCAACCCTTCGGTGGCGAAAGAGTTATAGACCATTTTCCCGGCGGGTATCAGGGGATGCCCGATCATTTCGCCAACCACTACACCTTTAGCCGGGCTGATCACC
>JANOHQ010000198.1:0-3442 GCA_031406595.1 Chitinophagaceae bacterium | reverse complement strand
TATTTCCATACCATTATCAGCAGAAACAACTACAGGTAATGTTAATATAATATCATTACTGGCCAATACAATTGATTCTGACTTTAGCAGCGTTGCATTTGCAGTTTTTGTAACCAGGTTTTTGTTACCATTGTCCAGTTTCTTCCACTCGGTCCCACCCCAATAATAATAACCGTCAGTTAAACTTCCCCCTGAGCTGAAAATCAGCATCCCCGTGGGAACAGTTCCTGTCAGCGGGGCTACGGAGCTAATACTGTTCAATGCCACCCGTGGCGGGAGAAAGCCTTTGTTGCTGCTTTCCATTTCAAGCAGGGAATTCGTGTTGATGGTGTTCGGATTGTCGCCGATTTTTACCTGTGCTCCTGAATACAGGGCAGATAATAGGAGCATAGCAGCGAATAGGTTCTTCATAGAGCGGATTTTTAAGGATTTAGATTTACAGGCCTAATGTAATGTGAAATTTCTCCGGGCTTTAATAAGCCCCGTTCTTTTATTTTTATTTTATACAATTTATTTAGTATTCGTAAGGGAAAACCGTTAGTGGGCCAGTAATTATTTTTCGATCAGTATCCTTCGCCTGAACCGTGTTATATCATCGCTTATATTAAGGACATAAATTCCGCCTGTAATTGATTTCGGCAAAAGAAGCATTGCACCACCGTTACCCTTCATACTTACAATACCCTTTATAATGACCTGGGCTGCGGAATTGGTTACACTGTACCGGAACTCACCCCCATGCCCGGTCTTATTCAATATATTGATAACACCACGGACTGGACTGATGACTACAAAGGCACCTGTTGGAGTGGCTGTCTCGGAAACAATCACAATTTTGGAATAACGGGCTTTCCCGTTGATATCCACGCTGCGTAAACGGTACCAGGCAAAGCCTGTGAGCGGTGAATGATCTTCGAAAAGGTAATTTTCCTGTGTACCATTGTTTATCGCAGGTGTGTTGCCAATAGTGGTAAAATCAGCAGCATCATAACTTCTCTGTATATCAAAATGACCAACATTCTGTTCATTGCCGGTAATCCAGCGCAGGCAACTGACACCCTTTTTTCTCTCCGCTGTGAGCGAGATAAGGATCAGGGGCACAGGATAGGTTTTGTACCCAAGGGTAAAAGAGCCAAAAGAACGGGTAATGTTGGCGTCGATAGTTCCGGCTGTAAATACATTACCGGACGCCGATGCCCCGGTATGGACCTGTAGGTTGCCGGTGCTGGTCATTGCTTGTTGAGCACCGGCATACATACTACCAGCCAGGGATACAAAAGCTATCAATATTTTTTTCATGAAGTCTGTTTCTGTGATTTACTGCGTAGTTGCTAACCATTGGATATCCTGGATCTTTATAATGTCTCCACTTCCTGCGGAAGTATAATAAATTTCGAAATAATCTCCCGGGGCTATATCTTCCATAAAAACAACGAATGAAAATTGAAATGGCTGATTAGCTGTAGTGATCCTGAGTGTTGTTTCACCGAACCTTGTTGTGGTTACCCCATTTTTTACAATACCAATTGAAATTACCGTGTTGATTTTATCAACCGACAGGTTTCCTGCGATCGAATAAACACTGTTCCTCCTGTTAGTTGGCTGGTAGGTTATTTGATTATTGACGATTGTCCATTTACAGGTGATGGAAGCTGTATTGGTACCCCAGTCTGCTTTATACCAGGTATTGGCTGTTGTTATTGTTTTAGTAGTGTTGCTATTCAGTACATTAATGAAGCAGTAAGCTTTTTTATCCCCAATACCGGCATTGCCTGCAATAATTGCATTGGCATCTCTTCCATCAGTCCGGGTAAAATCAAACCCCTCTATATATTTACCCGTGTTGTTCCAGGTATTCCCGGTTATTGACATACTGATAAATGTGGTGAAAGTTGATGACTGATAGAATATAGCTGTATCGCCGCCTGTTGCGTTATAATACCCGCCGGATGCCAGCTGAATAGTAGCTTTGGATCCCTTACTAAGGTTTACGCCATAGTTACAGTTAATAAAATCAGTTTCCGCTACTTTTACAATTACGCTGTCCTCCGCTCCATGCACGAGTATGGCACTTCCAATGGAATTCGATATATCAGTTTCAAACACCCAAAGTTCCGCATCCGTGGAATCAACGATCGTATTATAAAACCTGTCAAAGGAGCAGTCTTTTACTTCATTGTAGGTACCGCTTCCCAGGAAACGAATAGCATCTTCGCCGGTTGATGTTCCATAACCGGACAAAGTTGTAGCATCAAACTGCAGCATTTTAAAATAACATTCTGACAAACACCTGAACATGGGTTTACCTGCCAGGCCTGCAGCTGCTGCAATAGTGGTGGTTCCAAAAGAGGTGCCCTGGATGGTCAGGGGAAACGGAAGATCAATATCCAGTTGATCGTCAATATCAAATGTTCCGTTTGCCAGCTTGATTACGGTAGGTCCCCACATATGCGCATACAGGAACTCGATCGCTTCCTGCAATGTTTGCCATGAACCATACGGCGATACTTCCAGCGTACTAGCAGCAACTACCGTCCGCTCTTTAAAATACCAATTGCCCCCGTTGGCGGTCATCGTTAACGAGAACCAGCGGGGAAGAGCGATAGCGCTTCCCTCATCAATTACGGCGGCACCGTTCCCTATCACCGTAACCAGGTTAAGGTGGGTACCCACATTCTTTATGGTTATGGTAAGACCGTCATCAGCGCCGGTAACAACCGGGAGTGTGAGTACAATATCATTGCTGGCTAACACAAAAGTCTCTGTTTTGGTAAGCGTGGCATTTGCCGATTTGAACACCATATTGGTTTTCCCATCACCAATTCTCACCCATTCTGTACCATTCCAATAGTAGTACCCGTCGCTCAATGTTCCGCCTGTGCTGAAGACCAGCATACCGGAGGGAACAGTTCCTGTCAACGGCGCTACGGAACTGACACTGTTCAATGCCACCCTTGGAGGAAGGAATCCCTTATTGCTGCTTTCCATCTCAAGCAAGGAGTTTGTGTTGATGGTGTTTGGATTGTCGCCGATTTTTACCTGTGCTCCGGAGTAAAGGGCAAATAATAAGAGCATAGCAGCGAATAGGTTCTTCATAGAGTGGATTTTAAAAGATTTAGATTTTACAGGCCAAAATAATATCAAATCACCCCGGCGGACAGCAGTGACTGGTTCGTTAATTTTCTTTTTATACAATTTATCTGGCACACTTAGGTACAATTATTTACAGGCTATCCTTTTTTTTCTTTTTAAAGTTGCATTCATAGATCACTCCTGCTACAAAGTATCTTCCGGATCCAAATGGACTGAATGCATATAACGGTACGGTAAGGTTACCGAGACAAAAACCTCCCACAAAGCCCGGCTCCATCTTATTGTCTCCACCGGATCGGGTGTATTGAACAGCTAACCCTCCAAAAAAATGATCGGAAAAATTATACCC
>JANOHQ010000181.1:0-7516 GCA_031406595.1 Chitinophagaceae bacterium | reverse complement strand
GGGTATATGCCAGCCTGCGGGTGCTAAGCCACGGGGGTCGTTAACTGCATACCAGTTGTAGAGTTTGCCATATATAGCACCCATTGCAGGATCGTTATTATAATAACACCAGGCACCAGTGGTTAATGTTCGCCAGGCGGCTTTATCGGTAACCTGTGGTATCAGGTCGCCATTTCTATATTTCGTTACATCGAGATTTTTGCTCATCCAGATTTGACAGCAAATCGTTACACTAGGATAAGAGGTGGCGGTGGCCGTAATTCCAATACCGGCAGTTTGTGCCGAACTGAGTGTTACGATAAACAAACAGAAACTGAGGGTTGATAAATGTTTCATTACTATCTTTTTCATTTTGATAAATTTTACTTACCAAAAATATTCAATACGTAAACCCTAAAAATCCCCCGTTTATGGGGTTTTTGTAAAAAAGTAAGAAAGGAAAGGGTCAGACTATTTTTTTATTGACACAACTTGTCCCACTTCTACGGGAGATACACCGTACTCAATAACCTGCCATTGCATATCTGCGCCAGGGGATGTTTTTTTATAAACCTTTATTTTATTTAATTTTTTAGATATAAATAAATTTTATCTTTCTGTATTACTTCTGTAATAGAAGAACCACCAGTTGAAAAATATCGACCCCCGCTATTCAGGCAATAAGAACTTGGTCCATCATCTGCTAATCTTCCTCCAAATACCATCATAATATTTCCATTCCATGCTGCGCTATGATATAATCTTGGGTTGGGTATATTATTGGACTGTGTAAAATTATTCCAGTTGTTTGTTGCCGGATTATATCTTGCTCCATAATAGTGTACAGCATATAAAGGAGCGGCAGGATCAAGTCCTCCCCAATAAATTATTTCTGTTCCTGTCCATACAGCAGATGCCCCTTTGATATTGTAAACAGTAGCAGGAATAACCATCGGTGTCCAGCTATTGGTGGATGGATTATATTCAGCTCCATCTTTAAATACACTACCTCCCCCATCAAATATGGCATCAGCACCTCCCATAATAACCATTTCTGTTCCTGTCCATACTGCCGTAAAAGCAATTCTTCCTGAAAGCGTTGTAGAAGCAATAGGAGCCCATGTATTGGTTGAGGGATTATACCTGGCTCCGGTATTCAGTAAAGTGCCGGTTCCAGTTGCCTTTCCTCCCCATACTAGCATTTCAGTTCCTGTCCAAACTGCCGCATGTGTTGTTCTTGAAGATGGGGCATTAACTGTTGGTAATGCTGCCCATGTATTAGTTGATAGGTTATATTTCCCTCCTGGCCCGGCACCTCCAAACACAATCATGTCCGTTCCTGTCCAAATAGCAGTCATATTTAAATCATACGCAGGTGCGTTAACACCTGAAATTAGAGTCCATACATTTGTTGAAGGATTAAATTTCGCAGGAGCTTCGCTACCAGACCCCCATCCCCATGCAATTAATTCGTTTCCAGTCCATACAGCCAGATCTGCAAATAATGGGGTATTTAATCCTCCCAATGATGTCCATTGATCTGTAACTGCATTGTATTTGTGCAAGACATTAATAGTATTAGCTTTATTCCATACTAAAAATTCCGTTCCGCTCCAAAAAATAAAAGCATTTTCTGAAGCTTGTGGAGGGTTTGATGGACTTGTGCTATACCATTTTTGTGCTTCACTACCAAGTAAAATTGAATCATAATAATTATAATTGAAATCTCCAAAGTAAGAATAGCCAAGATTTTGTAAAGCTGTATTAGGGTTTGTTTTACTAAAGACTAAAGAATTGGATGGTAATGCTTCAAAACTTTTCCAATTTGTTCCATCGCCTCCTTCAAATTTACCTGCATTAAAACGGATAGCCCCTGGTTGGTTGGTGGTAGTGGTGCTTATTTTTATAGCACCATTTACATCTAATTTTTGTTGGGGTACAGGTACACCAATACCCACATTTTGTGCTGACACCATAGCTGCGAATAAAATAAATGCACCTGCAATAAATGTCCTTTTCATCTTGATAAGTTTTACGTATCAAAACTATTCAATGCGTAAACCCTAAAAATCCCCCGTTTATGGGGTTTTGCAGAAAGAAGAAAAGGGGAAATCAGACTAATTTTTCCCGGAAGGCTTTGGCCACGGCTTCGGCTTTGGAGTGCACATGCAGTTTTTCGTAGATATTTTTTACATGGCTTCTTACGGTTTCGGTAGATAGAAAACGTTCGGTTGCAATAGCCTTGTAGCTTTTGCCATCGGTTAGTCCTATTAATACATCCTGTTCCCGTGGAGAAAGATTAAACGATTCGGCTGTTTGGTTGGTTTGTTTCCGAAACATTTGTAATACCCGGGTGGCAATGCTGCCCGTCATGGGTGCGCCACCGTTTACAAAATCATCCAGGGCTTCCATTAATTTGTCAGGGGGCGTTTTTTTTAACAGGTAGCCACTGGCACCGGCCATTACACTGCGGAATATCTTTTCATCATCTTCAAATACGGTAAACATCACCACATCTACCGCGGGATAATCTTTCTTTACCATTTTCACGGCTTCTATGCCATTCAAGCCGGGCATATCAATATCCATCAGTAGTAGGCGGGGCATAAAGATTTCTGTTTGCGCCAGCAATAAACGGGTGTCATGCAGCGAAAAAACTACCCGGAACCGGCCGCTATTTTCGAGCAACAGTTGCATACTGGTTCGCAATACATCGTTGTCGTCAACAAGTCCTATTGTTGTCATGGCATAAAGTTCTGTTTATATCTTCGTATGGCAATCCCCCGTTTGGGGGAAAATTATTTTAATGGATAACTCAACACGATGCTGCATCCCTTACCCGGCGAAGTAGTAATCACCAGTCCGGCCTTCATTTCTATAGCCCGGTGCTTCATGTTTAGTAAGCCATTACCCGGTTTATGATTGGCCATATCAAACCCACTACCATCATCTTCTATTTTCATTATTAGATTTTTATCAATAACCTGCATGGATAAGAATGCGTTTTTACAACCGGCGTATTTTACCAGGTTGTTCAATGCTTCTTTATACAGCATAAATAAATGCCGCCTGTCCTGCATGGGTATATCAAGCTGTGTGAGCCGGTTGTCAAAATTAAGTTGATAATTGATATTGTTTGGCTCCAGTAATTCCGCTGCCAGTTCTTTCATACGAAGTATGATCCTTTCTATCGAATCGTTCTGCGGGTGAATGCTCCAGATAATATCATTGATACTATCGCCGGCGTTTTGCGCCGACAGGCCTATTTGTGTAAGCAGCGGTGTAACAGGGTGCTCATCGCCCAATTGTTTTTTCGCCACCAGTGAAAGCATATTTACACTACTAACAGAGGAGCCTATTTCATCATGCAGGTCCCGGGAAATAGTATTTCGTAATTGCACCATCTTGATCAGCTGCTGTAAACGATAACGATACAACCCATACAGGATGGCTGCAACAGCCAACAGGCTCAATACAATAAACCACCAGGTTTGCCAGAATGGTGGCTTTATCCTGATGGGTAAATTAATTTCATTACTCCACACCCCACTGCTGTTAATTGCTTTTATCCGGACCACGTAATTACCTGGTGCAAGGCCGGTAAGGCTTATATGAGCATCGGGGTTTGCCGTCCAGGTATTGGCCGATCGCAAACCATCTATTTTAACCAGGTAATTTGTTCTATTTGGATACAACCAATCCATAGCAGCAAATTCAATACTGATATTATTCTGGTTAAATGGCAGGTGTAATTTCTCGTTTTTTAAGGAGTGGAGGGAATTATTTACTTCTTTATCATTTATAGTAAGGGATGTAATTTGTAAAACCGGTACATCTGCAGAGGACAAAATTTCGGTAACATCTTTCAGTAGAAAACCAGTCGCCTGTTCAATAACTATTTTGCCATTTGATGTAATAGCAAGAGTGCCATCGAGGTAGTCCCGGTCCATTCCGTCAAAGCGGTTAAACGAACGCCATATTTTTTCTTCCTGATTATACATGGCAAGCCCTGCCGCAGTATTTACCCAAACCCGGTTCTCCTTATCAACAGCAATATCAGTGGTTATAAGGGCAGGAAGCCCGTCTGCCATGGTAAAAGTATGGATCACTTCATTTTTTATAGTGCTATACACCTGTATTCCATTTGGGGAGGTAAGCCAGAGATTACCCTCCTTATCAAAAACCCCGCCCCAAAAAGAATTGTAAGAAAATTTTGTGGCACCTGTTTCGGTATCAAAAATATGGTGTACTTTTTTTTCTTTTTTATTACAGAAAAACAGGCCATTTTGAGTTATTACCCAGGGGTTTTCACCGGCATCCATTCTTATATAAGCCGGGGACAATGATTTGGATCCTTTGTAATTACTTTCCCAGGCAAGTGGATAGGTTTCGGCTTTATTTTTAAGTACATCCAGGTTGATCAATTCATTATGGTTTAACATCCAGATATTTCCCGCACTATCAGTTTGCAGGCTTATAATCGATTGAAGTATGGCATCCGACAGGGGTATTGTTCCTGTTACCGGTTTTTCAAAACTATTTTTTATTTCATTCCATAAATAGATGCCGCTGAAATAGCTGTTTACCCAAATTCGTTGCAGGGCATCTTTCGCAAGGCTGTTAAAGATTTTGTATTGCGTTGCAGGTATGTCTGCCACTGTAATCTTATTGGCCGTTTTTTCATGCTCTTTTAATGTATATAAACCATTGCCGTAGGCTGTTGTAATCCAGTATTGATGCCGGTTCTGGTCCCAAAGAATATTATCTAAGTGAATTTCAACTTCAGGTATATTGCCTGCAAAGAAAATATTTTTCTTTAAACGGGAAAAAGAGGGATGTAACTGGTAAACAAAATAATTGCCCCCGATAAAAATGCCTCCATCTTTTGTTAAAGACACTTTTTGAATGCTGGTGCTTTTAACGGTAATATCTGCAGGATTACGGGGTGGGGTAATATTGGTAAAAGCGTTGGATCGAAGATTTAATTGATACAATCCATCATCAACACAGGCAGCATATAAGATACTGTCGTTAACCAGTTTTACATGATTGACAATTTTAGGGAATGGCTTTCTTTTTTGTGGTTCATATTTTTTTGTCAATGTATTAAAGCAAAGCAAGCCTCCTCCCCAACTTGGCAACCATACATTACCCTTATTATCTGCCCCGCAATTAAGGGTTTGCACATCGGATGGAGTGGGATAATAGTTAACGCCAGAGGGATAATGAATAAACCGGTTGTTTTTTTTATTAAACGAGTACAGCCCTTTAAAAGAACTTACCCATAAAATTTCTTTATCAAATTTATCTTCGCATATCCCATTAACATAATTTTCGCCCCTCACACTTCCGTCTTTACATTTATCCGGTTCAGGAAAATAAAGGGCAAAACTGTCTTTTTCATAAATGTATTTAGCCAATCCCCGGCCGGCTGTGGCAAACCATAAATTATCCTCTTTGTCTTTTAGCCCGGCATAAATTCCATAAAAGGAAAAGTTGTCTGCTGTTGGTTTGGGATATTTTTTAAAAATGCCTGTGCTTTCGTTATACTTTGTTAACCCATGATAAAAACCACAAAACCATATATCGCCATTTTTGTCTTCTACAATATCAGGGATAGTATTATCTGAAGGGGAATTAGGATTTGTATGATCTGAAAAAAAGTTTTTATACCGCTTGCCATCAAAACGAACGAGACCATTTTGTGTGCCAATCCATAAAAACCCGGCCCTGGACTGGTAAACGGAGAAATTTAAATTAGAAAGATATTTTGCCTCAGGACCATATGCTATATACGGTCCCATTTGCTGTTGTGCAAAAATGGGCGTTAGCAGGATGAATGAAAGGATGAATATGAATGCTCTTGGCAACATGACTATTGATAAAGTTACCGAAATTAAAAACCGTTTCGAAGACCGAAACGGTTTAGTAATAAGGTAATATTGTAGCCAGTTCCGGGTTCCTAGATATGCGCTTCGATCTTCTTCACAAAATTGCCCTTCGGCTGCGCACCTACTAATTTATCCACTACCTGGCCATTCTTAATGAACAGTATCGCGGGAATAGAGGTGATACCATAGTTCATGGATACATTGGGATTATTATCCACGTTCACTTTACCGATATTCACTTTTCCATCATACTCTTTGCTCAGTTCTTCGATCACCGGCCCGATCGCACGGCAGGGACCGCACCATTCTGCCCAGAAATCCACTACGGTCAGTTTATCGGAAGCCAGCACATCTGTCTGGAAATTGCTATCGTTATACTCTTTTGCCATTTTTATGGGGTTTAGTTTTTTAATTATGTTCTTCTAGCCAAAGAATGCAAATTTAGGTCCGTTGCAGTTACCATGAATTAGTGACGTGAATTTGTGTAAAACTTGTCATATTAACGTTTCGGACCTGCCAAAAGTTTATCAGAATGGGCCTTTTTGCTACAATTAACACCTCACCCTGGCCCTCTCTACAAGTGGAGTGGGAGGATCCACGAAACAAGAGCATCGTATTTTACACTGTTTGGACTTGTACATCCAGCTCCGGCGTTTTCTCCAGGAACTGTATCATTTCCTCGTTCATTTCAAAGCCGCTATTCATCGTAACAAGACTGATCTTCATTTTGTTCCTCGGTTCTGTGAGGGTGAATTTCAACGTGGTCTTGCCTTTATGGTATTTTATATTCTGTTCAAAAAAGTCGAGCATTTCTTTGCTGATATCCTGCGGGTGTGCTTCGATGTTGACTTGTTTGGTCATACTCTTCTTCATTGTTTCCGCAAGTGAAACACTCATGACTTTGAATTCAAATTCTTCTTTGTTATAACGGGGTTTGAAATACCCATTGATCAGCACGATGCTTCCCTGCTGGAGAAGGGGGGTCAATCGTAAATAGTCCTCACTGAATAAAGGGAACTCCGTCTTACCCGAATAATCTTCTATAACGAAATTGCCGTATTTATTCCCGCTCCGGGCAATCCGGTGTTGTGCATCGGCTACCAGTCCCACGATACGGAAAGGCCTCCCGGGATTCGATTGCAACTTGATAGCATCTTTGAATTCGTTGAAATCAGCGAGGTTGGTGACCCCATAATGCCTCATTTCAAACTTGTAATTATCCAGCGGGTGACCACTCAGGAATATCCCGGTCACTTCTTTTTCTTTATCCAATTGTACGATCAGTGGCCAGGGTATACAATCGGGTATCCGCGGCGGAGGTATCTCCATGCTGATCGGTAGTTCGCCAAACAGGGTATTCGTAGCCGTTGCATTTTGCGTGGCATAAACCTGGCCGTATTTGATGATCTTCTCCAACCCATTGATCGCTTCACCCTCGGGTACATTAAAATACTGTGCCCGGTGATGGTCGGTGAAACAATCAAAACCACCTGCATAAGCCAGGCTCTCCAGTGTTTTCTTATTAACGGTACGCTGGTTGATGCGTTTGATGAAATCAAAGATATCCGGGAAGGAGCCACCTTTTTTTCTTTCTTCGATGATACTTTCTACGGCCGCTTCACCTACGCCTTTCAACCCACCCAACC
>JANOHQ010000142.1:0-6101 GCA_031406595.1 Chitinophagaceae bacterium | reverse complement strand
ACATCGCCGATCAGGTCCGCCACACTTACATCGGGGGTGGCGAGTTTTTCACCATAACGCTGGCTGCGGTGGATCCAGTGGATACCCGTCTCATCGCCGTGTGTGGCAATCTCTTCCTGGGCAAATTTGGAAACAGGGTTGATGGGATCATCATTGATCTCACTCCCGGCCACACTGGGAATATACTCATCGAGCAATTCAATCATCTGCCGGGCCATTCTTGTTTTTGCCTGTCCTCTCAATCCCAGGAAAAGAATATTGTGTTTGCTAAGCAAGGCTCTTTCCACATCGGGTATCACGGTGTCTTCATAACCGACGATACCGCTGAAAGTGGGTTCTTTCGCTTTGAGTTTGGCGATCAGGTTGTGACGGATCTCTTCTTTGATGCTTTTGGGCTTGTAACCGGAGGCACGGAGTTCGCCGAGGGTTTTTATGTTTGTCTGAACCACGATTTAGGGGGATTTATTGATTTAAAGGATGACGATCAGTATACTTCGTATTGCCGAGTCTTTTAAATTCCAGGCTTATGCTGCCGAAATTGATCAGGAGACCGACTTCCATGTTGTAAGCTTCCAGGTAATTCTTTGCTTGTGCCAAATGAACTTTTTCCAGTTGAATTACTGCTTTAAGTTCAACCATGATCTTTTCTTCTACAAAAAAATCCACTCGCCTTTCGCCGATTTGGTGTCCATCGTAGAATATGGGCATACTTAATTCCCGTTGAAAATGTAATCCTGATTTACTCATTTCTATTTCCAGTGCCCGCTGATAGATCACTTCCTGGAAACCATTTCCCAGGGTTGAGTGAACTTTCATGGCCGCTCCAATTATTTTTTCAGTGATCTCTTTAAATTTATGGTCGCTCATAATCCTATAATCTCATAATCTACCCCAATCGGGGTTCAGACAATTAATACACCATCTTCCTCTTCCCACTCTCAAAATCCTTAAATATAAAAGCACCTAATTTATCCAGCGAAGCAAAAAAAGCTTTCCCATTATTCGTCTCCGTAAACTCTTGTACAAACCTTTGCAGGTATGGATCCGTGGCGATCATGAACGTTGTGATCGGTATCTTCAGTTTCTTACACTGCGCCGCCAGGTTGATACAACGGTTCACCACTTTACGGTCGAGGCCAAAACTGTTCTTGTAATAGCGTTTTCCGATCTTCAAACAAGTGGGTTTGCCATCGGTGATCATAAAGATTTGTTTATTCGGGTTCTTTCTCCGGCGAAGGATATCCATCGCCAATTCCAGCCCGGCTACTGTATTGGTATGATAAGGTCCTACCTGCAAATAGGGGAGGTCCTTTACTTCGATCGGCCATGCATCATTACCAAATACCACGATATCCAGTGTGTCTTTCGGATATTTTGTCTGGATCAGTTCACTCAATGCCATCGCCACTTTCTTGGCAGGCGTGATCCTGTCCTCTCCATACAATATCATTGAATGCGAGATATCGATCATCAGCACGGTGGAGGTCTGCGCTTTAAAATCTGTTTCCCGGATACTCAGGTCGTCTTCCTGCATCCGGAAACTATCGATACCATGATTGATCTGCGCATTGCGGATGGATTCAGTGAAATCGATCTGTTCCAGCATATCGCCAAACTGGAACTGCCGGGTCTCCGGGTTTAGCTCATCACCCTGTCCCGGTTTGAAACTATGGTGATCACCCTGCTTTGTTTTTTTCAATTTTCCGAAGATCTCTTCCAGGCTTTTTTTGCGGATTCCCTGTTCGGTTTTTGGGGTGATCTTTATTTCCCCTCCATGGTTATCATCTGTTATAAATCCCTTCTCCCGTAATTCGTCTATAAAATCACCCATCCCGTATTCATCATCGGTGAGCTGGTACTTCTTGTCCAGTTCATTCAACCATTGCATGGCTTCGCCGGCATCACCGCTGGTATAGGTGAGCAATTGCATGAACAGGTCAAGCAGTTGTTCAAATTTTGACTTGCCTTCGCTGTTCGCGTCAAACCGGGTGAAATGGAAACCGTTCATGTATACAATTTACGATAAATACCGGCGTAGCGGTTGTAGTTAACAACAACTTAAGATGCGGTTGGTTCAAAAAAAGGCCCCCGCCTTGAGAGGGCGGAGGCCGGTATTGTAAAGACTTGAAATATTAGTTTGGCTTTTTGGGCACGCTGTCTTTGCCAGCACTGTCTTTTATCGGGTTAATGATCGTATTCGGCCCTTCACCAGTTTTGTCAGGCTGTGTCTGCGGCGCATATTTCTTTTCGATCAGGCTCAATACTTCCAGCATGATCTCGTTGATCGGTGCTTCAGACCTTTCATAACCACCGTAATACTTCGGTTTGCTATCACGGATATAAGTATAATACTGCTGCTGCTGTTCCAGGTCCTTGCGTATATCTTTCCGGATCTTTTCGGCAAGATCATTCTTACCCGCTTTATAACAGGCTTCGAGGTAAAGCAGTCCCGTCTGGTTATGACTGTTATACCGGCTGGTCTGTGCATACGGTATATTGGACGGATCGATACCTTTTTCCACCTTGTCGATCAGCTTGATCGCATCTTCTTTTCTGCCGGCATCGGCAATATTACCTGCTGCTTCAGCAAACAGCGCCCGTAGGTTCAGGATATGACGACGGTTCTCCTCATCAAAATAAACTCCCTTCTTATCCGCCCCGCCAAATTCATATTTGGTCATCAGGTTATTGAACATGGTATCGATATTGTTCTCCCTGATCTGTGTACCACCCATCCGCATTTGTCTCAATGCCTGGTCGGTTACCCAATTGGCCTGCGGAGTCTTCGTGATAATAGGAACAAGACGGTAGGACATGCCATCCTTGCGGAGGTATTGACCAAAGCCTAATTCACCAAAGGCAGAAGTGAAGTAGATAGGGCGTTTCCATCCATTGGCGGCATTGGAAGCGATGATGTTCAGGATAATAAAATCACTGCGCACCAGTCCTTCCTTCAGTTTATTTTCCGGGATCTCGAAACGCATTTCGGATAATACACTATCAGTGGCATTCACTACGCCATTCTTTCTCGCTGCTTCAATATTGACCGGCACTTTGAATTTGGCAACGGGGAAACTTCCGAATCCAACATCTCTTTTTGTTTCTTTATCATAGTTGGGTTTACCCAATACATTTTTCATTACATCATAAAGGTCATAGAATTCATTTGCATCGCCTTGTAAGCGATAACGGAGGAATTCGCGGTTATGTCCTTCGATCTGTTCCGGTGACCAGAGCACATCCAGGGAATCTGCCTCGTTTGTTTTCACACGAAGCTGGTTGATATACCAGTCGATACCCAGGAGGCTATTGTTGATCACACGGATATCCGGGCGCACACCTTCTACTTCCTGTGCATACCACAACGGATACGTGTCGTTATCACCAAATGTAAAGATCACGGCATTGGGCGCACAGCTTTCGAGATATGCTTTGGCGAGATCCGGAGCTGTTGTTTTACGGCTCCTGTCGTGGTCATCCCATTCTTGTTGTGCCATTAAGAGCGGAACGGCTAAACAGACAATAGCAGACACAATATTGAGAGATTTCTCATTCGTTCCACCCGATGACACAGCCCGGAGCAGGAAAGTGATACCTGCCGCCACCGCGCCAAATAATGCTGTAGCGAAAAGACTTCCCATAATACCGCCACCGGCCATTACGGTGATCAGGAAGGTAAGTATACCGCCACCGATCAGGATATTCTGGAATCCGGCCTGGTCGGCTTTCTCCCTGGCCATTCTTACAAACGCAACTACCGATAGTCCGATCCATATCGCAAAGGCATAGAATGATCCCACATAGGCATAATCCCGTTCACGGGGCTGGTTACCCGGTTGGTTCAGGTAAAGCACGACGGCAATACCGGTCATAAAGAACAGGAGGAAACTCACGATCCAGTCGTTTCGTTTTTTGAAGAACTGGTAGATGCAGCCCACGATCCCAAACAGGAAGGGGAGCATAAAGAGCGTATTATGGGCCTTATTCTTTTTGATACTATCGGGTAACTTACTCTGGTCACCCAGCATCCCGTTGTCTATAAACGAGAATCCTGTTATCCAGTTTCCATCCCGTTTATTACCGAGACCCTGGATATCGTTTTGTTTGCCTGAGAAGTTCCACATAAAATAGCGCCAGTACATAAAGCTCATCTGGTATTCAAAGAACCAGCGCATATTATCGCCATAGCTTGGCGCTTCATATTTCCCGGTTTGCTGGTCCTGGTCGAGACTCAGCCATTCCGAATAGAATTCGGCATGGTATTGATCATTGCTCGGATCCCAAACCCTTGGGAACCACTGGATATCACTGCTCTCGTAGACCGGTTTCTTTTCTTTCCCGATTGGAATGTAGCGATCCTTTCCCTTCACATATTTCATTTCCCCGTCTTTCAGTTCCACGTAGCCATCCGGGCCGTATTTATAACTGGCTGCAAAATGCGGGCCTCTTAATAAAGGGGCTTCACCATATTGCTCACGGCTGAGGTAATAAACGAGGTTGATCGGGTTATCGACATTGTTCATGTCGATGGTCGGGTTTGCATTCGAACGGATCATCGCAGTGAAATACATAAAATACCCGATCATCATGAAGGCATAACACCATAAAGAGAGTTTGAGAATCTTCAGGGCGCCTGGTTTGATGAAATATCCTATCGCGGTAGCTATTCCCCCTACCAATATGAACTTAAATACTTTCCCACCGGTTGAGCCGAGGCTCACAATAAATGGAAGCAACGATAAACCGAGAAACAGTACAAAGAAGATAATAAATTTTGTTTGCGAGATGGTCTTTTCGTTGAACCGAAGCACCCAGGCGATCAGGGCTGCCAGTACCAGGAAATAGATGGCGAAGCCGGAGAAGAAAGGCATGCCTAATGTGTTCACAAAGAATACATCGAACAAACCTGCACCTTTCATCGAGTATTGAATAACCACTAACTGTATTAGTCCTGTGAGAATACATCCAATGATAAATGCAATTACAGCTCCTTTGGTAGTAACCTGGTAGCGGCGATAGTAATAGATCATTACAATGGCCGGCATGGTCAATATGTTCAATAAGTGAACGCCGATCGACAATCCCATCATAAAGAACAGGAAAACGATCCAGCGGTCGGACCGGGCCCTTGCATAAGGATCGGAACCGGCTTGTTCATCGGCATGTTCCCATTTCAGCATGGCCCAGAATACCAGCGCAGTAAAGAAAGAAGAGAGGGCATATACTTCACCTTCCACAGCACTGAACCAGAATGAATCGCTGAAGGTATAAGCCAAAGCACCAACCACACCTGCCGCCATGGTGGTAAATAACTGGGAAGAACTCAGTTGTTCGCCGGCATTGACAAACATTTTCCGGGCAAAATGGGTGACGCTCCAGAAAAGGAACAGGATCGTAGCGGCACTGGCCAGGGCACTCATGAAGTTTACGGCGCTGGCGGCGGTTTGACCATTATCTCCAAAAAGGATGATAAAGAAGCGACCCAGTAATACGAACAAAGGAGCACCGGGAGGGTGGGGCAATTGCAGTTTGTCGGCACTGGCAATGAATTCACCGGTATCCCAGAGACTACCCCTGGCTTCACGGGTAAGGAAATATGTACCTAATGCAATGAGAAATACCGCCCATCCGGTAATGTTATTGACTTTTTTGAAGTTCATAAACTATACAATTAGTTTTTTAAGCCTTGATAATCCTGAGTTTACCCTGAGTTTAACGAAGGGTTGAAAGATAGCAAAAATAGGGTTTCAGGGGTAGATTTCAGTTCCGCCGAACCAGATATAGGAAATTTATCGTATTACGATTTTGGCCGTAAAATAATGAGGTTTGCTCTTGCTTTTGTAGTAGTAATAAACGAGTTAATCCAGGAAAAAAAATTGCTGAGAAGAGCTATAAACTCTTTTATTCCAATTTAATCCTGAATATCTTAGTTCTCGCTATTCAAAGTACACTTTAATAGTTTGGTAGGAAAGCTGGCCTTGCCTGAGTTTTTCGGAGAAACCTTTAAGACCAAACAGGCCGGCAGCATTGCCTTTGTTGATGGCAATTTCAAGATAACCGGCACTGTTGAACATAGCCAATTTTTCTCCTTCGGTCACATC
>JANOHQ010000133.1:0-2923 GCA_031406595.1 Chitinophagaceae bacterium | reverse complement strand
CTTGCGTAAAAGAAAAAATGCTCCCGTTCCGGCTGCTACAATGAGCAAGCCGATCAATAGTTTGTTCATGGCTAAAATTTTTTTAAAGGTTAAATGTGAGATACGAGTATTGATACCGCTACCCTATAAAAAGTAACCTTCACAGATTGTTAAAAGAAAAAAGGGAGTGAGCTTTTATGGAATAGCTTTTTTATTTCTCGCAGAGGAGGCTATGAATAACTCAAATACATTTCTCGCGGAGGGCGCGGTGGAGCGGAGACGCGGAGGAGGAAAGATCAAATCTCTGCGGTCTCATTCTTCTGCGTACTCTGCGAGAGACAAATTGGTATAATTTAAATTTCTACAGTTTATTGGCTATCCTTTTAATCCCGTCTTTCAGTAGAAAAGTATTGAAGTTTATCAATAATCCTAGTTTAAGGTTAGTTAACTTGAGGTATGTAAGAACCTGCTTATAATGGACATCGTGCAAGGTCTCGACACTTTTTATTTCAATTATTACTTTGTCCTCCAGGATTACATCTGCTCTGAACCCAATATTCATTTTTAGATTTTGATGGACAACCGGGATAGCATGTTGACGTCTGAATTGTATCCCGGTTTTGCCCCACTCATGAGAGAATATCTCTTCGTAAACACTTTCAAATAAACCCGGACCGTATTGCTGATGTATCTTAATGCATATTCCGATCGCCAAAGTTGCGATATCATTCTCATGCATGGAAAGTCTTTTCACAAATAAAGACCCGGCACGTTAAATAACCGTGTGAAAAAGACGCTTAAAAATTGTTTTTTTCGGATAAACCAGGAATTGTCCCCTATTTCACCGCGTTCTCTGCTCTCCGCGCCCTGTGCGAGAAACCTTATTTCTCCCCCGCCATCTCCATCACCGTCTTCCATTCTTCATCAGAAACCGGCTGAACAGAAAGACGGCCGATCCTGACCAGCGCCATGGCAGCAAGACGTTTGTCTTTCTTGATCGTTTCTAATGTGACCGGGTTCTTTAATTTTTTCAGCGGTTTGAGGTCCACCGCTACCCAGCGCTCATCGGGTGTAGTAGGATCCTGGTAGAATTCTTTTACCACTTTGGCAATACCCACGATATCAGTTCCTTCATTGCTGTGATAAAAGAATACTTCATCTCCTTTTTTCATGCTGCGGAGATGAAGACGGGCGGCATAATTCCTGACGCCGCTCCAGCAGGTTTGTTTTTCTTTTACAAGCTGTTCCCAGCTGTAGGTAGAAGGTTCCGACTTGACAAGCCAGTGTGCCATACGAAGAATAGTTGTTTACAGATTTCTCTAAAGGAGTCCTTGTGGACAAATTTACAAGGTTGTGCAATAATAAAGTTCTCTTTTTAAAAATCCGGATCTTTTCCATTTCACGTATCTGTTTTCACCCGCATGGAAAATTTCAACATCATTGATCAAACAAAAATTTAAACTCATGAAATCTCTCAAACTCACAGGATTGATGCTGGCAGCAGCATTCACATTTAATGTTTCTCAGGCACAGATGGACGAAAAAACAGTCGAAGTAGGTGGTGCAGCCATGTATCCCTCCAAAAATATCGTGGAGAACGCTGTGAATTCCAAAGATCACACTACACTGGTTGCGGCCGTTAAGGCTGCCGGGCTCGTAGAAACACTGATGAGCGACGGTCCTTTCACTGTATTTGCTCCTACGAATGCCGCATTTAACATGTTACCCGCAGGTACGGTTGAAACACTGGTTAAACCAGAGAACAAGGCTAAACTCACCGGTATCCTGACCTACCATGTGGTAGCCGGAAGACTGGATGCCGATGCACTAAAAGCAAAGATCAAAGCAGGTAAAGGAACGGCTGAACTGACCACGGTAGCTGGTGGGAAGCTTTGGGTAATGAAAAAAGACGGGAAATACTGGCTGAAAGACGAGAATGGCGGTATGGCCACCATCACTATCAGCGATGTGTACCAGAAAAATGGTGTTATCCACGTGATCGATCATGTAGTACTCCCTAAATAGTTCGTTTAAAGGCGGCAGCGGTCGCAGCCGAACCGGCGGATCGCTGCATTTTTTTTTAAATCCAGATCTTTATTTTCCCCGTATCTCGTCTGTACCCTTTTATATATAGCCTTTCATTACTTCATTAAGCAGGGCTGATATCCTGTTTTTCTAAGCCTTTAACCAAGAATTTCTATGTGAAGGGCAACCGGGCCGGTGATCTGCAAAGGTACCGGCCTATTTTTTGTGTCAGGGGCCTGACAAAGGTTTTGCCCTCTGATCAACATCTTGCACTCCGGTTATTTTAACTTAGTTGGCCTTTCAATTCATGAAGAAGATCGTAAAAAAACATCCGCTTCGGGCTTAAAGGATACGATTATTTTTCAGGTTTGTGATCCTGGTTAACATGCCGGTATAAAGAGCAACCATCATACCAGCATGCTCAATTGAATTGTATCCTTAGTTCACAGCCGTTGCCCGGTGAGGAAATGATCTCCAGCTCGCCATTAAATAAAGAAGCCCTTGTTTTTATATTCAATAAGCCAACCCCGGTGGATTTCTTTGTAGTATCAAACCCCCGGCCATCATCTTC
The DNA here is from genome assembly GCA_031406595.1 of Chitinophagaceae bacterium. Lineage (GTDB taxonomy): Bacteria > Bacteroidota > Bacteroidia > Chitinophagales > Chitinophagaceae > JJ008. The sequence goes on along the minus strand of JANOHQ010000133.1, from coordinate 348 downwards.
TATACTGAGGATTATTTTTTCTTTTTCCTGTTCCAGTTGTACAATGACATGGGAGGCACCGGCATACTTCAGGATATTCGTAAACTGTTCCTGTACGATCCGGTAAATGGTCAGTTTCAGTTTATCAGGGATCACATTTTCATCAAAGCCCTCCGCTTTGAGACAAATGGCAAGGGGACAGCCTTTGCTTGTTACACTTATTAAGTGTTCCAGTGCTTCCACCAGTTCGGAATCATTTAATGAAGGTGATATCATGGAGTGAGACAGGCTCCTGATCTCGTTTATTGCTGTATTAATAAGGTGGTCAGTTTCCTCCAGGTACGGTAAGGCCACCGGCGATCCTCTTTT
>JANOHQ010000065.1:0-14261 GCA_031406595.1 Chitinophagaceae bacterium | reverse complement strand
GATTATTTCGCCACCGGCAAACGCAAGACATGGAGTTATACGCCGACTGATGGCAAGAGGTTTGTAGGCGATTATCTTGGCTACTATAAAGGGGTAGTGTATATCGAGGTTTTAAAATATGACCGCATCATGGATCAAAACCCCGACTCATATATACTGGGGTTGAATCTGGAAACCGGTAAAAAAATATTTGAAAAATCGACCGACAGCAAGTTCCGTTTCTATCCCGCCAGTTTATCGCTGGTAAACGAAAGCAAAGCGTATATCTATGGTGAATACTTTGACGCAAATGACAATATGATGAAGGATAAGTCCAAAGGCTATGCTTTTTGGGGTATTGATGAGACGGGGAAGATCACGAGTGAAAAATATTTATCCTGGGATATTGATATGGCAAAATACCTTGATGTGACTTCAAAAGGAAAGATCGCAGACTTTGGATTCATGTACTTGCACCAGATCATCCAGACCGCTGACGGTAAGATCTATGCGATCGGCGAAGGATATACGAAAGTGGCCAGCGCATTGGGAATCGCCTCTACCATATTAACCGGTGGCGGCCGTGGTCGTGCCAGTGTGACCAAGATAAAAGTAACCGATATGATGATCCTGACATTTGACCAGGACTTCAATATCAAAGGAGCAAAGATCTATGAAAAAAGATCCAGTAATATCGAATTACCCGGCGGGTTTGATTTTGTAAGTACACCCCTGATGGGCAAAATGCTTAAATATTATTATGGCGGCTTTGACTATTCCTATGCACAGGTGAACAAGGACCTGACCTCTTTTTCTGTATGCTATAATGATTTTGTAAAAGAGAAAGGAAGTTATAAAGGCGGTACGTTTAACTCTATTACTTATCTTGACGGGAAGTTCACTACGGACAGGATCAACACTAAAACGGATACAAAATTCTCATGGGTGTATCCAAATTCGCAGGGGCTGGTGATGATCATGGATTATTATAAAAAAGACAAGCGGCTGGAAATGCATATTGAGAAACTGAATTAAAAAGGCAAGTGGGAAATGGCGGGTGGCTAATGGGAAACGCTAGTAGCTAGTGAGGTTTGGGAAGTGGGAATATCGATAGAAACAGTTTAATGAATAAAAAAATGGTTGATGGGATAATTCCTGTCAACCATTTTTATTGATACTTGGTCACAATTATATAATGTATTCAACCCCCACTTGCCACTCACCGAACCCCACTCGCCCTATCCGGGCATTCTCGAAATATATTTTTCGATCTGTTTGATCTGGTCAACTATCTGCGGGGTGGTAGGTTTCAATGCTTTTGCTTTGCGGAAAAACTCTTTGGCTGCCCGGAATTCTCTTTTATTCATCATGAGGCTGCACATTTGTAAGTAGGCTGCCGATTCATTTTCTTTATCGGGCAGTCCTTTGCGGAGGGCCCCGCGGATATAACTCTCTGCTTGTTTCAGGTCGTTCTTTTGCATCATCAGCATCCCCATCTGCAGCATGCTGGCACCTTCGGCTTCTTTCATCGGCATTCCCAGGTCAAGACCCTTTTTCATACTTTTTTCAGCGCCGGTAAAATCCTGTTTCATCATGGCGATATTTCCTTTCAGGGTATAATATACCGAACGGATGGGTTTGTACAGGAGGTTGGGATATTTGATGGAACCCAGCACTTTCTCTGCGCCATCCATATCGCCGCTTTCCATGTGTTCCTGGATCAGGCGGAGCGGGCCGAAAAAGAAATGGCCGAAAAGCAGGATGGCTCCTACGAGGTACAAGGGGAAGGCCGGCCAGAAACTGGCAGAATAGTTAACATAAATACCCAGTGCGATCAATATAATACTGACCCAAAGGCGGTACTTAATAAGGAGCGTATAAAATTTCATAGCTGATTGATAGGGCGCAAATATACTGCTTAGCAAAGAAACTGCTCCAATTAAGGCCCGGGGCTAATTGTCCTCGCTTTCCTTGACCAGGCTACCATCGCTTTTAAATTCTGCCTTCCAGTATTTACCGGTATTGGTGAATTTAGCTTTGTAGGTATCTTCTTCTTTCTCATGGGCATTTTCCCAGCTAACATCACCGGCACCCGGGTATTTGCTGGCAAAACTATCCCGTACGATCTTGGGTACTTCGTCGGCAGTGACCACATTTTTTTCATCCACGAGGCTATTATTTTTTTTGTCTTTACAGGCAGGGGTCATCCCGATAGCCGCGATCATCATGATAGACATTACTATATTTTTCATAAAAGCATTTTGTTATAAGAATACAAAGTCGATGCCATTGCCTATTGCGCTGAACACTAATGGTTTCGCCGAAATTGGGTTCATAAGGCCTCTCAAAATGGTGATTTTCTTTCCTATATTTGCCGCCCGTACTATGAATTAAGAATAGAATCCTTCATACTGGTCCCGTAGTTCAATGGATAGAATAGAAGTTTCCTAAACTTTTGATACAGGTTCGATTCCTGTCGGGACTACACTTAAAAGACAGTATCTCACTGTCTTTTAATATTTATAAACAGCCTATTTTCGTAAGTTACACCCTCAAAACCCAAACCTTCCAACTGTTGAATGAATCAGAGCTGATACAGGGACTTCGCCAGGGCGATGAAAGGGCATTCAACTATTTGGTGACCACTTACCAGGACAGGGTCTACAATACGGCGATCGGTATCGTCCAAAATGCCGAGGATGCGGAAGATGTAGCGCAGGAGGTCTTTATCCAGGTTTACCGTTCCATTCACAATTTTAAGGGGGAATCCAAACTATCCACCTGGCTTTACCGGATCGCTACCACCCGTTCATTGGATCTGCTCCGTAGCCGGAAGAGCAAGAAGCGGTTTGGCTTTATGCAGCGCCTTTTCGGGGAGAATAATGAACCCATGCACGAAATACCTGATTTTAACCACCCCGGAATTGCCATTGACAGGAAGGAAAATGCAGCTAAACTGTTCAGGGCCATTGCTCAACTGCCTGAAAATCAGAAGACAGCCTTTACGCTACATAAGTTGGAAGATCTGAGTTACCAGGAAGTTAGCCAGGTAATGCAGACTTCGGTCCCGGCCGTGGAGTCGCTGATGCATAGGGCTAAACAAAATCTTAAGAAAATATTGGAAAAAGAAACTGACTGAGTAATTTAAAGGGTCGAAGGTTTTGGGCTGTCTTCCCGTCAAAATTGGTGTATTATGAATAACAACAAAAACAGTAAAATCGAAGAGATCCTCGGGAGCCTTGACGGAACCCGGCGGGCGGCTGCTCCTGATTTCTTTTACACCCGGCTAAAAGCCCGGATGGAGAAAGGATTGGAGCCGGAACCTAAAAGACCCTGGATCCTGCGACCCACATTCGCATTGACCGTCCTGGCAGGAGTACTGCTGGTGAATGCCGCTGTTATCTTTCAAAAGAATGATGCTGCCGAAACAGCTACCAGCGATGCAGAAACACTCCAGTCTATTGCGGCTGAATACAGCCTGAATGATAATAACACCATCCTTTTCGATATAAACCAGGATAAATAAGAGAAATTAAGATGAAGAATTCTTCTAATAAAATACTCACGGTCGCCGTGGTTCTTTTGCTGCTCATCAATATCGCATTGGTGGTATTTATGATGCAGGGACGAAAAAAGAAAGCCGGGAAAGAACATGGTAAAGGCGAGCCTTTTGAGATGATGGTGAAGGAACTGGCTATGACCGACCAGCAGCAGACCGATTATAAGGCCATGAAAGAAGAACACATGAAATCAATCAAGCCTTTATTTGATTCTGTCCGTTCGGCTAAGACTGCTTTTTTTGCATTGATCAAACAACAGGACGTAAACGATAGCCTCGTGAATGCTTACAGCCAACGTATCACGGAAAGACAATCCGCGATCGATAAGGCTACGTTTGCTCATTTTAAAAGAGTAAGAGGAATCTTTACACCCGAACAGCAACCGAAGTTTGATGACTTCCTGCAGAAAATGATGCAGCGTCGAAAAGATTCGGCCGGTAAAAAAGAAAGAGACTAAGCGTAGATCCTCTCTACTGCATTCTTGTATTTTTCCATCACTACTTTCCTTTTCAACGACATTTTAGGTGTCAGTTCACCTGTGTCGATACTCCATTCATTCGGGAGCAGTTCAAATTTCTTTACCTGCTCCACATGGTTGAAATATTTATTAAAGCTTTCAACCAGCTCCTTAAACATATTGATCACGGCGGGATTGCGAAGCAGGTCATGGTGATCGGTATCGGCTATATTATTTTTCCTGGCCCAGTCTTTCAGGTTCGGAAAGGACGGAACGATCAATGCGCTTACAAATTTTTTATCGGCTCCCACCAGCATCACCTGCTCGATAAAAGGCGATTCTTTCAGTTTATTTTCGATGGCCAGGGGCGCTACGTATTTGCCCCCACTTGTTTTAAAGAGTTCTTTTTTCCTGTCAGTAATCTTCAGGTAATTCTTTTCATTCAATATGCCGATATCGCCGGTATGGAACCAGCCATCCACAATGTCCTGTGCGGTAAGATCGGGTCGTTTGTAATAGCCCATCATCACGTTTGGCCCCTTGCAAAGGATCTCCCCGTCTTCAGCGATCTTTGCTTCCACGCCATCGATCAGCGGACCTACCGTGCCAAACATCCGCCCGCTTTCCTGGAAACGGTTCACCGATATCACCGGTGATGTTTCGGTAAGTCCATACCCTTCCATGATCGGGATCCTGGCAGCGGTAAAAATTCGTATCAGTCTTACCTGGCAGGCAGCGCCACCGGTTACCACGCAGCGCAGGTTGTTGCCCAACCCTTCTCTCCATTTACTAAAAATGATCTTGTTGGCAATACCCAGTTTAAGCTTGTATAAAAATCCCTGGTTGCTGTTGATCTCGAATTTTTCGGCCAGGCTATGTGCCCAGAAAAAAAGTTTTTTCTTTGCCCCCTTCAGCTCGTTGCCTTTCTGCATAATGCGGTCGTACACTTTTTCCAGCAGCCGGGGAACCGTGGTGAACATATGTGGTTTTACTTCTTTCAGGTTGTCACCGATCGTGTCCAGGCTTTCCGCATAATAGATCGAAGTACCCCGGAAGAGATAGAGATATGTGACCATTCTTTCAAAAATATGATTGAGCGGCAAAAAGCTTAAGGACCGCATTTCGTCACCCGGCGGAAAACAGGGAATACAGGCCATCACATTGGAGAGAATATTCTGGTGAGAGAGCATCACCCCTTTGGGTGTGCCGGTGGTACCGGAAGTATAGATAATAGTGGCCAGGTCATCATAACTGATCTTATCAGCAACCGGCTTGATCCGTTCCAGTAACTGTGGCGAACTTAATGCCGTTACTTCTTTCCAATGCCGCGCATTAGCAACATGATCAAAGGTGAATATGTCACGGAGGCCGGGAAGTTTTTCTTTAAGTGATAATACTTTATGAAAAGATTCTTCATCATTTACAAAGACCATTTTTACCCCGGCATCTTTCAGCACGAATTCCAGTTCATTGACATTGATGGTGGGATATACCGGCACCAGGATGGCCCCGATCTGCTGTACGGCCATATCCAGCATGATCCATTCAGGCCTGTTCTTGCAAAGGATAGCGATCTTGTCTCTTCCCTCATGACTCATATCACCGGAACTGATACCCAGGCCGAGTAAACCGGCGCTGAGTTTATCAACGGTATCTTTTACGTCGGCCGTGCTGTACTTTTTCCACTGGCCGGCTTCTTTCCCTGCCAGCATATCGGTCAGCGGTGTTCTTTCGAGGTGATATTGTAAACAATCAAAAAGTCTGCGGGGTTCTGTCATGTGCAATCGTAGTTGATGTTAACGAATAAATGGCTTGTTGGCAATGATTGACAATTTAGTCAAAAAAGGATATATAAAAAAACAACCCCTTCCGGTTCAAAGAAGGGGCTGGGAAGTATATTATCTGCGGATCACAATACCTGGTAATACTGGTTGGGGGGCATCCGGAAAACCCTGCTTTTCTGGAAATTATTGAACCCGTTGTATTCTTCTGCATGGGTCTTTGTCCAGTTATCATAGGCCGCCAGGTTCTCGGTTTGGCCAAACAACCACTGGTTATAGGCGTTGAACATTCCCTCGGATAACAGCTGGCGATGGTAGTCAAATAAGCGGTGAGGATATCTGGCCGCATTTTTCGAATACCAGTCAAGAATAAATCTTGTGCGGATCATGGTCAGTGTTTCAGTGGTTAGTCCTTGGTTGGCCAGGGATGACTGGTCGGCCATGGCTTGCAAAAACGTTTTGGCAAACCCGCTTTTATTGTCTTCTTCTCCTTTCATCAGGTCGGCTTCTGCGAATAATTTTTCTTTGTATCCCTGCAGTAATAATTGTTTCATCGCAGCGCCTCTTTCACCCAGGCTTTCCATATTGATAAATATTTCGCCGTATACAAGGTTCCATACTTTGTCCTTGGTATAGAAATAAAATAAGGCAGCGTTGTAATAATTACCGCTGTACGCAGGGTCTACTTTTATTCCCTGTTCCCATTGTTCGATCGCTTCATAGTTCTTGGTTGCCCAGAGCAATTCGCCATATTCACTGTAGAGGGGTCCGCTTTTAGGAAATTTCTTCAACGCTTTTTTATAGAGCTTATCGCAATCTTTTACCTGTTCGAGCGCTTTGTACACATTCCCGGCTATCTGGTAAGTGACCACATCGGCATCATCCCGGTCAACCAGCGCTTCCACACCCACCAATGCTTTTTCATAATCCCTTTTCAGGTAATAACTCATCACGAGGTCCTTCTGTAATTCGAGGTTTTTATTATCACTTTGCAACGCCCGGTTCAACACGATAATGGCGTTATCAAAATCACCGGAACGCATGAATGTCTTTGCGGTCTCATGTAATGTTTTGGGATCTTCCTGGGCTGATACTGCGAGCGTAATAAACAAGGCGACAAGACAGGATAAGAGTAATTTCATAATCTGGCTAAATTAAAGAGATAGGACGCAGCAAAGGCCGTGCCTGTTGCAAAATAACAAATATTTTAGTCAGGGTACAAGGTTCAAGGCACAAGAGGCAAGGCACAATAATGGAACAATCAAGCATTGAAACATCGATTCTTTGACTTGTACCTTACCTGCCTGTCCGGTAGGCAGGTAAGGTACCTTGTGCCTTATATCAGGTGCGTGAGCAACCCATCTCTCAATTTTGGCTCAAACCAGGTACTTTTCGGGGGCATTACATTCCCGCTATCGGCAATATTGAATAATTGATCGATCGTGACCGGGTATAAACTGAAAGCGACCTTCATTTCACCACTGTTGACTCTTTTTTCGAGTTCTTTCAGCCCGCGGATACCACCCACAAAATCGATGCGTTTATCGGTACGTTGATCTTTTATGCCCAGTAATTTGTTCAGGATATTATTCGTAAGAATAGTGATATCCAGCACTCCGATCGGGTCTTCATTGTAAGTACCCTTCCGGGACGAAAGAATATACCATTGACCATCCAGGTACATACCAAATTCATGCAATTGCGATGGCTTTACCGGTTCGGGACTATGGGTGATAAAAAAATCATCCTGCAAACGGCTGATCAGTTTGGCACCTGTCCATCCATTCAGGTCTTTTACTACCCGGTTATAGTCGAGGATCGCCAATTGACTGGCCGGGAAAATGGTCGTCAGAAAATATTTTGCATCGTCGCTGTCCGGTAACTGCTGGCTTACTTTTGCGGCCGAAGCTGCCCGGTGATGGCCATCGGCAATATAAGTGGCGGGCACTTTTGTTTTGAAAAGTTCCGTGATGGAGGCAATGACCATGTCCCGGTCAATGACCCAAATACTGTGTTGTATACCATCCGTTGCCGTAAAATCATAAACGGGTTTATTGGTCGTTTTCCAGCCATTGATAATGGCATTCAGTTCCATTACATCCCGGTAGGCCATGAATACATTTCCCGTCTGTGCCTGGATCGTCCGCATGTGATCGATCCGGTCTTTTTCTTTTTCCGGCCGGGTGAACTCATGTTTCTTAATGACGTTGTTGAAATAATCTTCTACCGAGGATACACAAACCAACCCGGTCTGGCTTCTTCCGCTCATAACGAGCTCGTAGATATAGTAGCAGGGCTTTTCTTCCCGGAATAGTATGTTCTCTTTATTGATAAACTTCAGCAGGGTTTCTTTGGCCTTATCATACACTTCTTTGCTGTGTGTATCGATGCCATCCGGCAGGTCAATCTCCGATTTTGTTACCCGGAGGAATGAAAAGGGATTATTCGCAGCTTCTTTTTTTGCTTCTTCACTATTCAATACATCATAGGGTCTGGATGCTACCTGCGCAGCCAGTTCAGGTTGGGGCCGGAGAGCATTGAAAGGTTTAATGTGTGCCATTGATCTTGGTGGTTGTTTAATTATCCTTTGAGGTTCGCAAAGTCTTTCATGAGTGTTGTTAATGCCTTTACACTTTCAATTGTCAGTGCGTTATACATCGAAACCCGGAAGCCACCTACGCTGCGGTGACCTTTTACGCCGATCATACCGTTTGCTTTGCACAGGTACAGGAATTCTTTTTCCCAATTGGGATCTTCCATAGTAAATACTGCATTCATCTTACTGCGGTCTTCTTTGGCCACAACAGGTTTGAACAGGGGCAGTGCGTCCAATGTGTCATAAAATAATTTTGCCTTGGCGTCATTTTCTTTTTCTATCGCGGCCACCCCCCCTTTTTTCTTTAACCAGCGCAGGGTAAGCAAGGCAACATAAATGGCGAATACCGGCGGGGTGTTCAGCATGCTTCCTTCTTTGATATGGTTGCGGTAATCAAGGATAGTGGGGATTGGTCTGTTTACCTTACCGAGAATATTTTTATTTACCACTACCAGGTTCACACCCGCGGCGCCCATATTCTTTTGTGCCCCCGCATAAATGATATCGAATTTATTAAAATCGAGTTGCCTGCTTAAGATATCGCTGCTCATATCCGCCACCAGAGGTACACCGCAATCGTAGGGCAACTGGTACCATTGTGTACCGGCAATGGTCTCGTTGGTGGTGATATGCAGGTAAGCTGCGGTGGGGGCAACGTTTATGTTTTTTGGAATGCTGGTAAAATTATTGTTTGCCGAAGAGGCAACGATCTCCACGTGACCAAACAATTTTGCCTCCTTGATGGCTTTACTGGCCCAGGCACCTGTTTCGGTGTACGCGGCCACTTCATTCTCATTCAACAGGTTCATCGGCACCTGCATGAACTGGGTGGTAGCGCCACCATGAAGGAATAATACTTCATGATCATTGTCAAGGTTCATCAGCTCTTTTACCAAGGCCCTTGCTTCATCGAGAACGGGCTGGAAAAGAGGGGTGCGGTGGCCGATCTCTAAAATGGACAAACCCGTATCATTAAAATTCAGTACCGAACGGCTGGCTTCATCAAAAACTTCCTGTGGTAAAACAGAAGGACCAGCATTGAAATTATGGATCATGGCGCAAAGGTATTGATTGCATTTTTTTTCAATAAAAAATCCTGTCCTGCAAGGGCAGGACAGGATTTTCGCTGAGGATTAACTTCTCGGTCTATTGTTTCACCAGTACCTTTCCTTCGGCCAGTTTTTTACCGTTGACATCGCCTATCACCAAAACATAGATACCACTTTGTGCCGGTTTTATATTTATTTCCAGCAAGGTATATGGTCCGGTGATCGGGAATTTAGCGTTGTACACTTTTGCACCTTTTGCATCATAAACGGTGATCGTCCTGGAAGTATTGGCCCCTCCGTTGTTGTAATAAGATACCGTGAATTCACCATCATTCGGGCTCGGGAAGATGAACAATTTATTGCTCACTCCCGCGTCAATTACCACCGGAAGCGACTGGTTGGAACAAACCAACCCGCTACTGAATGCTTCGCTGATGGATACCCGGTAAGTGCCGATATTCTCCACGTTCACTGTGTAGGTATTGCCTGCATTGTTAAACCCGGTTCCGTTCTTAAACCAGCTCGTGGTCAATACGCCACCAGTGGATGCACTCGGTGTTGCTGTGAGCGTCGTGGTCTGACCCGGTAATAAACTCAGTAACGGGGCAGCCGATAACCCAACAGTCGGAAGCTGGCGTACGGTCAGGATTGCTGCGTTGGAAACGGTCGGAGTTATACAGGTTGCATTCGACACCAAAACACGATAGCGATTGTTATTAGCGGCTGCCGATACGCTGTTCAGCGTCAATGTAGCATTAGTAGCGCCGGTAATGGTACTCCAGGTTGCGCCAGCATCGGTGCTCACCTGCCATTGATATATAGTGCCTGCACCATTGGCTACTACTGTAAAGCTGGCATTGCTGCCAGAACATATTTCAACGTTCGCCGGGTGGGTAGTGATGGTAACAGGTGCGACCACAGTAAGAGTGGCACATCCTGATACAGCAGCCGGTGCACAGGTTCCTGCCACGACCAACCTGTAGGTATAGTTGTTCATTGCCGCCGGTGCCCCGGTGATCGTTAATACAGGAGTGAGCGCACCACTGTGTACCGCATTATTTGTAACTGGCAAGTAGGGACCCGGGCATCCTCCCAGACTATACTCCCATGCATAAGACAGGCCTGTGCCGCTGGCTGTCGCACTAAACGAGGTATTCCCACCCGCACAGATCGTTGCGTTTGCCGGGTTGCCGGTGATGGCAGGCAATGAATTAACAGTAAGCGTTGCTCCATTAGAAACACCCGGTGTGGAACAGGTAGCATTAGAAACCATGGCGCGATACCTGTTGCCATTCATTGACAGGGTTACGCCTGTAGCTGTATATGTCGCCGCTGTTGCTCCGTTGATATTAAGGTAGGTATTTCCACCATCGGTACTCAATTGCCATTGATAAATATTGCCGGTACCAGTTCCTGCTACGGTAAAGCTCGCATTGGCACCCGCACATACAGTTGCATCGGCAGGTTGTTGAGTGATCGAAACTGCGGTGACCACACTAACCATCGCGCAGGCAGAAGTGATGGAAGCGGTACATCCGTTGACCACTGCGCAACGGAATGCCGTGGGTACAGTAACTGTTATAGTAAGACAGCTGCTATTGCCACCGGTCACTGCTGTCCAGGGACCACTACAGGAAGGTGATGCCTGCCATTGATAAACAAGGTTCGTACCTGTTACCGTTACGCAAAGTGTAACGCTCGTGCCCGCGCAGACTGTAGTATTCTGGGGACTTGCCGTGATAACAGCTACGTCATTCACGGTTAGTATTGCTGCATTGGATATGCTGCTGCCGCAAAGTGTAGAAGCAATGGCACGATAACGGTTATTGTTCAATGAAAGTGGAGCAGTAGTGATATTCAATGTGGCACTTGTAGCACCGGAATATACCCCGCCATTCGATACGTTGTTATAAGTTACCCCACCATCAGTACTCAGTTGCCATTGGAATAAAGTAGCTGTCGCAGACGTGACCGAGAATGATGTATTGGCTCCTTCACATATAATTTGGTTGGAGGGTTGACCCGTGATAGCAGGTCCTGCTCCGGCTGTGATGGTAAACGTGATATCCCTTGTTTGAGTAGGAGCGCCGGTTGCGGTACCGGTAATGGTCACCACATAAGAAGCGGCGGCCAATGTGTTGGCATTATTCAATGTTACCACGCTGCTGTTACCCGGGGTAACAGGACTTGGTGCAAAGCTGATTGTTGTTCCGGCTGGTACACCTGCTGTTGCTGTCAATGTGATCGGGTTGGTAAAACCGCCGCTGGCAATCGTACCCAATGTGATGTTCATGGTTGCCGGTGCAGGGCAGGCCGCTGTTGCGGCTGCAGGGTTGGTGAACGTGAAACCGGAAGGAGGGGCTACGGTAGCGACATCACTTTCCCAGATACTTCTGCCATAAGTGGCTACCCTGATCTTTTCCGTTGCTTTTTGTATTTCGAGTTCATTGATACCAACCAATGGAAGGTTAGCTGAATAATCAGTCCAGTTGGGATCGGGTTCCTGCTTGTAGAACACACCGATATTCATTCCCACATAGATGCCTCTTGGTGTTTTATCATCCACCACCACGGCTCTCGCCACGATGGCGGGAAGATTGGCGGAGATATTGGTAAAACTAGCACCGGCATTAGTTGAAACCAGCACCCGGTTAGTGCCACTGTTACAGGCGATCCAGATCTTGTTGGGATCGGTAGGGTCGATCGCTATATCATTGATCGTGGCAGGTGCCGAACGGGTAGCCCAGGTAGCACCATCATTGGTTGTTACCCATAAGGTGGATCCGTTGGAAGCATAAATATAATTGGGATCGGAAGGAGCTACTGCAAGGTCTGCCAGTGTTTGGGTGATGACACCGATGGAGATATTGGTCCAGTTGGTTCCGCTGTTGACAGATTTCCAAACACCGGTCCAACCACCATATAAGATCGTTTCGTTGGTGGGATGCATATACAAAGGAGTTACCCACTGACCATTCGAGGGTTGCGAGAGATTGCTGTAGGAGACACCCCCATTTGTGGACCGGTAGATCGCACCGCCTTGTGAAGTACCCCATATCTTTAAAGGGTCGGTCGGGCTTACCAAACCTTCCATTCCATCTGCACCGAGCCAGTCGCCCCAGTTGCCGGACATTTGTCTCGTCACACTTCCGTTATCCTGTGCACCACCGGTGATCACATTAGGATTCACCTGTGAATTGGCCATGCGGTAAAACTGCCGGATCGTTAAGCCGGTTGAAAGATCGGTCCAGTTGTCAGCGTTATCCAAACTTTTATAAAGACCGCCATCAGAAATAGAATAAAGAATATTACCTATCCAGAATAATCCATGTACATCCGCATGATTATAACCGCGGCCATTGGGATAAAACCATTCCGTTTGCGCGATAAAAGATGTACCACCATTAGTAGATCTCCAGACAATAATACCCGCGATGTATACATCGTTTGCATTCGTAGGTGAAACATCGATACCCATATCATAGGTACCCTGGCCTCCTGTGCCGGTACCGCTGGCTTCATAGCCAAAATAGTTGGTGCCGGTTGCAGGACTTCCTGTGACCGTTGTTATGAAATTATCACCTGCGTCCGATGACCTATACAATCTTCCAAATAAATTACCGCTGGCCTGCACTGCATAAACTACATTCGGATCAGCAGCTGAAACGGCCAATAATGTACGGCCGGTTGTGCTAATTCCATCTGCTGCAGTCAGCACCGTCCAGGTCAAACCATTGTCTGTAGAAAGGGCAACATTTTGACCCGATGAGTACATGATATTTAAATCATCTGGCTTGAACTCAATATCTTCTTTCGAACCGGTATGCACCTGCGTCCAGTTGGTACCACCATTGACAGAGCGCCAGATTCCGTTGGATGCAGCAGCAAAAACTATATTGGTAGAAGTGGGATGAATTAATATTTTCATCTGCCGGCCGGAGCTATTGAGCGGGCCCGCGCCAGTTGGGCCCCATGAAACACCAGCATTAAGGGATTTCATTACACCGGCGCTGTTATCGGTTGCCGCATACAATACATTCTGATCAAGGGGGTCGATCGCCAGGCCAAAGATGGACATCCGCAGGGCGTTATCATCTGTCAGTGGCGTCCAGCTGGTACCAGCATTGATACTCTTCCATAACCCTCCACCGGGAGATCCTACATAGATGATGTTTTGATTAGCAGGGTGAATTGCCAAAGCAGTTAGTCTTCCGGTGCCGGGGTTCCAGCCGGAAGTATGTGTCCATCCGCTTGGTCCAAGCGGTGTCCAGTTAGCTGCGGCTACAGCCTCACTGCGCATACTGTTGCGGGCCGCGAGGAAATTATTCCATTCAGTTTGCAGGGGAACAAAATATCCGTTCTCATCCACATGGAATTTACGTTCCCATAACCAACGCTGGAATTGTTTGTATCCCGTACCGCGGCCTGTTCCTGCCGAATCGAAATGGCGGTTAGCCCGTGTTTCTAATTCCTGGATGGTGAGATCAGTTCTTGCCATCAGGTCAAAAACTACTTGCTGGGCGGATACGCATGTTGCCACCACCAGCAATACAAAAAGGGGTAGAAGTTTTTTCATAAACGAGGGTTGTCTCTTTAGTTTTTTGAGTCTGTAAATGTAAAAAAATATCACGGAGAATGCAGGCTGGAACGGGAAAACAGGACAAACGGTTGCCGGCCGCAGGGTTATTACTCGTGTTCTCTCCCTTTTGCCCCAGCATTTTTCCAGGAATTGTTGAGTTTTTCGAACTCTTTGAGATCTTCGGCCGTGAATTCCTTATTGCTAAGGGTTTTCAGGTCAGGCTGACCGGCATTCACCCAGGCTGTGTACCAGAAGGAAGC
>JANOHQ010000479.1:0-2821 GCA_031406595.1 Chitinophagaceae bacterium | reverse complement strand
CTCCGCACCTTCCGGCTTGGCTCGGCTGCTGCCACTGCCGATTTAGATTTTTCATTTCCGCTCACTGCCTGCTTCCTGAATAATTCCTTCCCTGTATCCAATAACACAGCTCCGTTCTTTGCAGGCGAAAATATTGTACGGTGGGAATGGGATTTTGGTGATAATACTACGGACAATGTTCAATTCCCTGCCCCGCATAGTTTTCCCGGGCCGGCCACCTACAGGGTATTACTCCAGGCAACGGATATAAATAATTGTGCGCAAAAAGACTCGGTGAGCATCACGGTTCATCCTACTCCGCAGGTCTCGGTATTTCCAAAGATCGACACCTTGTGCGCAGGGCAATCTATGAACCTCTACGCATATACTGCGGATGCTTTATTGTGGACCACGAATTATAATATTGATTGCCTCACTTGTGATACGGTTCTGGTGAACCCAATGGTAAGTACCGCTTATGTGGCAGAAGCCACTAACGGTTTTGGTTGTGTGAATACGGATACCAGTTTTATCCGGGTGTATGCGCCGTTTACACTGCAGGTCAACCCGGCCGATACTTCTATTTGCCCGGGAGGAAGCGTACAATACAGCACCAATGTAAATGGCATTTTTACATGGTCGCCGTCCTCTTTTCTTAGTTCAACAACGATCAATAATCCATTCAGTATACCGGATAGTTCCATCACCTATACCATTATTGCCAGTGATTCGGCAGGTTGTTATGCAGATACAACCACGGCTACGATTACGCTCTACCCCCTGCCAACGGTGGATGCCGGCCCTGACCAGGTAATACCTTTTAATAATCCTTTTACACTGAGTCCTGTCTATAGCCCCGATGTCGTATCGTATCAATGGTCGCCTGCAGTGAATGCATTATCCTGTACCACCTGTCCCGTAGTGTCGGGTGTGGCCACCGTTTCAGCCACCTACCGCATCGAAGTAACCAATGAGAACTCCTGCAGGGCCAGTGACGATGTCAGGATCATTGTGGCCTGCAGCCAGGCCAATCTCAATCTTCCTTCGGCCTTTACACCCAATAATGACGGGCGTAATGACCAGTTTTACCCGCTGACACGAGGATACAGTATCATTAATCGGTTCATTGTATTTGACCGCTGGGGAAACAAAGTTTTCGAACGCTATAATTTCGCTCCCAATACTCCTTCATTGGGATGGAATGGTGATACCCGTGACGGGCAAACATCGGGTACCGCGGCTTTTGTATGGATACTCGAAGCTACCTGTGATGCAGGTGAGTTGGTACAATCAAAAGGTACCGTAACCATCATCCGTTAAATAGAACTGAACAGCATCACCTGACCGGGGGCTTTCTCCGGTTAAGGGAAGCCCGGCAGTAGGTAAACAATGAGTGCCGTTTCCCATATTGGACTTTATGAAAGATATGGTAACTTTAGTTTTATTGTAGCCAGTTTGCCGGTGACTAGTTCATAGAAACTGCCCGTTTTCACGACTGGCCAAAATAATTACTTGATGAACCGTGCAAGAAAAAGCATAGCTGGGCTCCTTGTTTTATTTCCTTTCATTGTGTTTGGCCAGACCGTTGACTTTAGCTTTTCCACTGACGATGGTCTTTATTGCAGTCCCCAGCGGGTAACATTTACCCAGAATTGCAGCGGCACACCAGATGGATTTATCTGGCGGTTTGGAAACGGGGCATCTGGTATCATGCCCGTACAATCAGCGACCTATAATTCTCCCGGCACTTATGCAGTCACACTGATCGCCATCTATGCCGATATTGCTATTTCGGTAACGAAGAATGTGGTGATCAACCCTACGCCGTTTATCTCCCTATTCGCGGATAAACGTGAACTCTGCCAACCCGGGCTGGTAAATTTTACAGCTTCAGGCAGCGCATTCATCACAGGTTATGAATGGGATTTTGGCGACGGATCTCCCCTGGTTACAACGGGTTCGGGTACGGCCGGTCACACGTATACAAGCTACAACGAGTTTGTGGTAACCGTCAAAGGCATTTCGGGAGCAGGCTGCTCCTCCAGTGCAACCGATACCGTAAAGATTGAAAGATTCTCGATCACTGATGGGTTGATTGATCCTCCCGGCGGTTGCATCCCGATCGATGTTTCGTTTGAGGTGATCCCTGATCCACCGATGTGAGACCCGGCCGTCAATTATACCTGGGATTTTGGTGACGGCTCACCGCTGTCAAATACCGCCGTTACGACTACAACGCACACGTACACAATTACTGCACCTATTACCACGGCCAATGTTACAGTGACTACGGCAAGTGGTTGTACCAGCCAGTTCATTTATCCAGTATTTGGTTACGGCATACCGCCTACCAATCCGGTTGCGGTAACTGCGGATGGGCGGACCACCTATTGTGCGAGTGAAACAATAGAATTTAATGCAACGGCAACGGGAGCCAACTATTACTTGTGGGACTATGGGGATGGGAACACTGACTCTGTGCAAACCCCCGACATTACACACAGGTATCGCTCACTCGGAAACAAAAGAGTGATCATGACCCCGTATTTTAACGGATGCCCGGGCGCTGTAAAAGATACTATCGACCTGAATATCATTGGCGTGGTGGCTGACTATGAATCCAGTAACCTGTGTAATGCCAAAAATAAATTCAACTACAACAACCTTTCCCTGGGGAATGTCAGTTCTTTCCGCTGGACCTTCTCGGATATTCCCGCTTCCCCGGATATTGTCAACTTCCATACATCGCATAGTTTTCCAACGAATGGATCTTTTACAACTCAATTTTATTTGTATGATGCGATCACAGGATGCAGTGACAGCCTGTCGACAGCCCAGTATA
>JANOHQ010000147.1:0-6079 GCA_031406595.1 Chitinophagaceae bacterium | reverse complement strand
CCGGTCGTCAACCTCGCTACGAATATCTGATTTTTTCAGTTTATCTGAAACAGATTTTGCATAGTCCAGGAACTTATCGCTGATCGGCAATACTTTCACCTGTACCGGGGCCAGCCAGACCGGGAATTTACCCGCATACTGCTCCAGCAAGAAACCGATGAAACGCTCATGGGTACCCAATGGTGCCCGGTGTATGATCAGCGGGGTTTCCGGCTTGTTCGACTGGTCAGTATATTCCAGTTTAAAGCTTCTTCCCTGCGAAAAATCGACCTGGTTGGTAGCCAGGGTAAATTCCCTGCCGATAGCGCTGTATATCTGGACATCGATCTTGGGTCCGTAAAAAGCCGCTTCGTCCTGCACTTCCACAAAAGGAATATTAGACTCTGTCAGCACATTCCGTACCATGGTCTCCGTTTCCTTCCACAATTCAGGTTCATTTACATATTTCACACCGAGTTTGTCCGGCGAATGCAGGGACAAACGCATCACGTACTTATCAATACCGAATATCTTAAAATATTTCAGGTACATATCGTTCACAGCCCGGAACTCATCATTGAATTGTTCCTTGGTGCAATAGATATGCGCATCGTTCATATGCAGGCAACGTACCCGCATCAACCCAAACAACTCACCGCTTTGTTCATACCGGTACACTGTGCCATACTCTGCGATACGGTAGGGAAGATCACGGTAACTTTTGGGTTCAGCCGCAAAGATCTTATGATGGTGCGGGCAGTTCATCGACTTCAGGTAATATTTCTCCCCGTCCATTTCCATAGGAGGATACATACTGTCTTTATAATAAGGGAGGTGACCACTGGTGATATACATGCTTTCTTTGGCGATATGCGGCGTCACCACTCTTTTATACCCTGCAGCCTGTTCGGTCTCTTTAGCCAGTTTTTCCAATTCCTCGATAACGATCGTACCATTGGGCATCCACATGATCAACCCCTGTCCCACATCATCATCCATGGTATAGATCCCTAATTCTTTTCCGAGTTTGCGATGATCCCTTTTCCTCGCTTCTTCCAGCATGGCCAGGTGTTCATCCAGTTCTTTCTGTGAAGGGAAGGTTACTCCATAGACCCGTGTCAGCTGTTTATTTTTCTCATTGCCTTTCCAGTAAGCACCAGCGATACTCATCAGTTTGATCGCCTTGATAAACGAAGTATTGGGAATATGGGGCCCACGGCAGAGATCGGTAAAATTGCCTTGTGTATAGAAAGTGATCTCTCCATCAGCAAGGTTGCTGAGCAGGTCGAGTTTGTATTCATCTCCTTTTTCGGTAAAATATTTCAGCGCTTCCTCTTTCGCTATTTCTTTCCGGATGAACCCGCTGTTCTTTTTGGCCAGTTCATTCATCTTTTTTTCCAGGGTCGCCAGGTCGTCTTCATTCATTTTCTTATCGCCCAGGTCCATATCATAATAGAATCCATTATCGACAGGAGGACCTACCCAGAATTTTACACCCGGAAACAAGGTTTCCACCGCTTCCGCCATCAGGTGGGCAGAAGAATGCCAGAAGGTATTCCGCCCATCCGTATCGGTCCAGGTCAGTAATTTCAATGATGCATCTGTATCGATAGGCCGGGTAGCATCCCGAACCTGTCCGTTCACATTTGCTGCCAGTACTTTCCTGGCCAGGCCTTCTGAAATTGATTTGGCAATATCCAGCGCAGTAACTCCTTTTTCATATTGCCGGACGGCCCCATCCGGTAGTGTAATATTGATCATAAATTAAATATCCCCCATAGATTTAAGGAGGGCAAAATTAACAAACTATTGCCGGGTTTCAATAAATGAATACGAACTTATTCGTTAGTTTTGATCTTGTTATGATAAGGACTTTCTACAAGGCTTGCCTGTTCTTATTGCTGCTGATCCCCTTCACTCCACTTAGCGTATCCGCCCAAAAACTTACGGGGATCTGGCGGGGTTACTTTATTACGGATATGGGGGAACGGTATAAACTGGAATTCCAGGTGAATATTCCTGCCACCACTTTCTCTTCCGGCGTTTCCTATTCCTACCTCGATGTACGGTTTTATGGGAAAGCAACGATGACCGGCAGTTTTAATAAATCCAACCAGAATTTAAAGATCCGTGAGATCAAGACCGTTGAACTGAAGAATATGAGCGGCGGTGGCGCCTGTATCATGAATTATGATCTTTTTTACAGCCGTATGGGTAATGAAGAGTTCCTCGAAGGGACTTTTTTAGGAAAACCCGAAGTAAAAGGCAAAGACAATCCCTATAGCTGGGGTGATTGCGGTGGCGGGAAAGTGTCGTTACGTAAAGTCACCACCTCTGATTTTTACGTTGAACCCTTTCTCCGCGGAAAGATAAAAACAACCCCGGTAATCGTCAATAAGGCTCCGGTCAAAAAAGATACCGTCAAAGTAAAAACGAATGTTGCACCGGTAAAAAAGCAACCGGTCATTGTCAATAACCCACCTGTCAAGAAGAATCCTGTTGTAACTAAACCGGTGATCAAAACAAACCCGGTCGCTACAAAACCAAAAACAGATACGATCAACAAAACAAAGGTCAATATTCCACCGGTGGTAAAAACCAACCCCGCGATCGTTACGCCTAAGCCGACGGTACTAAAGATCCGTTCCAACGAACTGATGAAGACCCTGACGGTATCGAACCCCGAAGTAACAGTGAAACTGTATGATAATGGTGAGATCGATGATGATACGATCTCTGTTTACCTCGATAATAAACTGGTACTGTCATCCAAAAGACTGACGGCATCCCCCTTGCTCGTTAAATTTACTATCGATGACGATAACGATCATGAACTGACCATGGTGGCTGAGAACCTCGGCAGGATACCGCCCAATACTTCGCTGATGATCGTTGAATCCGGCGAGCAACGTTTTGATGTACGGATCACGTCTACCCAACAGAAAAATGCAGTGGTTCGATTCAAATACCAGAAACCTCAATAATTATTTCGATTTGAGCGGGGTGAACAAATAGTGTGAACCCCAGTCATTGCGAGCGAGCAAAAGGCGCTTATAAATTGTGAAAAATTGGTTGCGAGCGAAGCAACAGTTGCCGTTTCTGTAATATTTCAACACGTCATCCGTATTTTCATCTATTTTTCCTGCTGAATGATCAGACGACTATTTTTAATACTATTTCTTTTTGGCTCCGCCCTTGCGGGCGCACAGGACATTAATGGTATCTGGAAAGGCACAGTAGTAATGGCACCCGGGCATTGTTTCCCTGTATATAATATAGAATTACAGATCCAGGTGGCCGGTACCAAGATCGTTGGAACAGCCTACCACTTTTCTGATTCGTTGAATTTTGTGAAGGAGAATTTTGAAGGCACTTATAAAAAGGACAGCAATTCTATCCAGATCCAGGAGATCGGGATCATTACTTTCAAGATCAAGGAGGACTGTGTTCCCTGTGTAAAAAAATACAATCTTACTTTTCATAAGGGAAGCGGCCCCGAAGAACAGATCCGGGGAACCTGGACTGGCAAAGCCACCGATGGCAAGACCACCTGCGAACCCGGCAGTATTATCCTTATCCGCTTCGATAAGCCAACATTCAAACCCGAGATCAAGTTACCTCCCGCACTTACCAAAAGAACTGCGGAACTGGTAAAAGAAATAAGAGTGGATACAGGAAATATCAGGATCGATTTTTATGATAATGGCCAGATCGATGGCGATACGATCTCTGTGTATGTGAATAATATGCCTTCCGTTACGAATAAGCATCTTTCTGCGAAACCTGTTTCGATCAATGTAAAGATCGATCTGAAAAGAACCGAACAGGAAGTGATCATGGTGGGTGAAAATCTTGGTACGATCCCACCCAATACGGCGCTGATGATCGTCAATGCCGGTGAGAAACGTTACCAGCTCTATCTTACTTCCGATGAAAAGAAGAATGCGATGGTCCGTTTCATTTATGAAGATCCTTTGAAAACTGTAAAGACGACGCAATAGCTGCCAGCCTGTTCATGCAAATAAGATCATTATTTCTTTGCCTGTTATTTTCTCCTGCACTCTATGCACAGAATGTGAAGGGTATCTGGAAAGGAAAGACTTATTCTTCCGACCCCGGTGTTTCTACCAGTATTGAGATCAGGATCCGTTCCAATAAGAAGAATGTATTATCAGGAAGCACTACTATTCGCTTTGGCAATTTTAATTTTATAACGTCTGTCATCCGTATAGAATATGATAGTGTTGCCGGTATCGTTTATTTACAGGAACGCACGATCACCATATATGACGCCGGCATTAAATGAGTACCACCTGAAATTTGACAACCCAAACAGGCTAAGTGGCAGGGTTATCTGTTTCAGGACCCTTCCTCCCCGGATCGGGCTGGAAGGTCCTTGTCTCAAGCCCATGGAGTTGTATTTACAAAAACAAGAATAGCGGCATGCAGGATGAACGAATAGCGTTCCATGGGAATGCATTATGCCCCCATTAATCAATAATTGCACAAAATGTTCCTACGGAACATAATTCGCATCCCATAACGATATCTCTACCCATAAGAGATCCCTACGGGACAAAACAACAACAGCAATAAGATGCCTGTTCATGTCTCTGCGGACACAGCGCCTCAGCGTGAGCGTTCAGTTCTCGCCCAGGATCGTCAAACTGATGCCTTACCCAAATTTCGGTAGTGTACCATTTTGAATATAGCCGGTAAGGCGGAAAGACGTTAAGGGCTAGTGCACAATCCGGTTCTCTTACCGACTTCCTCCGAAGGAGTCCTTTGGACCGTTTTCCCGGCAAACTGAGACACTACACAAATTTCGGTAGTGGGTCAGTTTCAAAATATTTAAAAATGAACCACGGAGGCGCGAAGACACAAAGGCTTCACTAAGACTTCTTTGTGTTACTTCGTGTCTTCTTGTCTTGGTGGTTCAAATTTCAAACTGACCCACTATCCAAATTTCCTCCGGAAATTCCGGCGATTTTTTTACCTTACTGTTCCTTTCTATGATCATTCAGGTCTCCCACTATGGGATGATCATCCCTGCCGGCTTGTCATTAATAACCAAAATACAACAACATGAAATGAGCCATAAAAAATTATCGGGCAATTTCAACTTCAAAACAATGATAGTTTTTTTGGCGAATTACATGTGATAAATTCAAAACTTAAAATTAAACACATGAAAAAGTTTTCCCTGGTCTTTTCCGCAGCGGCACTCTGTTTACTTACTGCCTGTAGCAGCAAAAAAACTGAAGGCGGTATGTCTGAAGCCGCAAAAAAGAACGTGGACGCCAACAATGCTATCATGAAAATGTTTGAAACCGGTGACTATAGCAAGGCCGGTGATTATCTCGCTGCCGATGTAGTGGACCATGCAGGTCCAAAGGGGGACATTGTCGGTATTGACAGCATCAAGGCCTATTTTGCCGACATGGGACAAAAGATGACCGGTATGAAAAATGATATTGTAAAGACCGTGGCGGACGATGAATACGTAATGTCATGGGTAAAAGGCAGTGCAACTGCAAAAGTGGATATCCCGGATTGGGGTATGAAGGCCGGCGACTCACACACCGGCGAGTCAGTCGAAGTTTCAAAGTTCAAAGACGGAAAATGTGTAGAACATTGGACCTTTATGAGTATGGCCGACATGAATAAGATGATGAGTGCCATGCAGCCACCACCACCAGTAGAAGGAAAAAAGCTGCCGATAAAAGATTCGACCAGTAAATAACTAGTTGCTAAAATAAAGCCGGGTTAAATGACCCGGTTTTTTATTTGCTGACATTCACAACGAATACAGGATCCTGCCGGCAACTCGTAGCAGCCGTACATAAGTTGGTCATGCTCAGGCTGACGGTCGAGACCTGTGCTTCGGCAATGATCTCCTGCCAGGTAGGTGCCTTAGTCTGGAACTTACTCAGGTATTTCTCCATGGAGGTGATGATATTGGAAGTAAAATATCCACCCACATCGGTATTGCCATAGGCATACTGTCCTTTCTTAGCTGCCGTTGCGATGATGGTGCCTTTTGATTTCATAAAAAGATCGTAACAAAAAGATTTCTCCCAGCTCATCAGCGATTTGGTGG
>JANOHQ010000449.1:0-4208 GCA_031406595.1 Chitinophagaceae bacterium | reverse complement strand
CGACAGCCCAGTATACAGCCACTCCTGTATTGACGATCTCGAGATCAAGGGTCTGTAAAGACAGTTTGCTCATATACGATGTGCTTAATCCTTACCCGGCCTCCAGTGGTTATTTATATGCATTCCATATAAGTGGAACGGCTGTGGCGCATACCCTTAATCCTCAATTATTGTGGGAGCCTTATTACCAGGGTATATTTAATGAATATGTGGTTATCACCGGTCCCACCACCAGTACCTGTGATGATACCATTTATTTACCGAACCCCACCATAGTGGGTGGACCGGTATTGGATTTTTCGGTACCGTTCAATTCTTGTTTCTTAAATAACAGTTTCCCGCTTACCAATAACAGTTTTCCATTTTTTCCTGCGGATACCATTGTACGATGGGACTGGGATTTTGGAGACAATACATCCAGCAACCTGAAGGATCCACCCGCACACTCGTATGGCTATTCAGGAACCTTCTGGCTTCATTTCAAAGCAACCGATCTGAATGGTTGCGCCCAGAAAGATTCACAGTTCATCCGTGTATACCCTACACCGGAGATACATGTCTTACCACGGGCCGATACCCTATGCCGCGGCGATTCGCTTGTTCTTTTGGCCTTTACCATCGATAATCTGCAATGGATAACAAATTATAATATAAGCTGTGTTAGCTGTGACACAACACTGGTAAAACCAGCTATTTCTACTGACTATGTGGCACAGGCTACGAATATATTTGCTTGTAGCAACACAGATACGGCCAGAATAAAAGTGTATGAACCATTTGTTTTACAGGTAAGTCCTGCAGATACCTCGCTTTGTATTGGCGGGAAAGTGCAATTCAGGTCAAATATAAATGGGATTGCCAGTTGGTCGCCTCCCGATTTTTTGAGCTCGGTGGATATTGTGAATCCTTTGAGTATTCCCGATACTTCGATCAGCTACCAGATCATTCTTAATGATTCCGCCAGTTGTTTTGCCGATACTGCCACAGCGACCATTCGCGTAAATTACCTGCCCACTGTGAATGCCGGTGCCGACCAGACAGTTCCTTTTTATAATTCATTTACGTTAAGCCCTGTCTATAGCCCCGATGTTGTTTCTTATCGCTGGTCACCGGTGATCAATGCCATTTCCTGCACTTCCTGCCCGGTTCCTTCCGGCGTTGCATCTCAATCAACCAGCTATACTATTGAAGCGGCCAATGTACATGGGTGTAAGGCCAAAGATGAAGTGGCTGTTATTGTTGCCTGCAACAAAGCAAACCTCAACCTGCCGAATGCTTTTACGCCGGATAATGACGGGCTCAATGACCAGTTTTACCCGCTTACAAGAGGGTATAAGCTGATCAACAAGTTCGTTATCTATAACCGCTGGGGCAATAAAGTATTTGAGCGGCATAATTTTGCACCGAATACTGCTTCGTTGGGATGGTATGGCACTGCAAAAGACAAACAACCGATCGACAGTGGTGTGTTTGTTTGGATGATCGAGGCCACCTGTGATATGGGGGAAAAAGTTCAATCGAAGGGAACGGTCGCCCTTGTCCGCTGATGATGTCTCCCAAATTTTTACAAGACCCATTGCAAAAAAACTAAGTCCCGCTGTAGAAACAGCAGGACTTAAAGTAATGGTTCTGATTAAGCTCTTATATAGTAGTAAATAGCGACAGCTTATTTACTATTGATACTGAACGGTATTGCTTTTATTGACCGAAGCAACTGGTTCAGATATTTTCATAATTTTCCCGGTAGGTCCTGCAGAAGGCGGCAATGGCGCCGGTTGCTTCTTTGCAGCGATCTGTGCCAGGCTTGGCGCTATCACCAACGATACGATCGACATTAATTTGATCAGGATATTCATCGAAGGACCGGAAGTGTCTTTGAATGGATCACCGACCGTGTCACCCGTTACCGAAGCCTTATGCGGCTCTGATTTTTTATAGAACATCTCACCGTTGATCTCCACACCTTTTTCAAATGATTTCTTGGCATTGTCCCAGGCGCCACCGGCATTGTTCTGAAACATACCCATCAATACACCGCAAACGGTAGCACCGGCTAAAAATCCACCCAATGCTTCCGCACCGAGACCGGGTGTAAACCCAATGATCAGCGGCGACACAATAGCAATAGCCCCGGGCAGCATCATTTTTTTCAATGAAGCTTTTGTGGAGATGGCCACGCATTTATCGTATTCCGGTTTGCCCGTACCTTCCATGATACCGGGAATGGTCCTGAACTGGCGGCGTACTTCCTCTACCATCGCCATCGCAGCTTCACCCACTGCACGTATACATAAAGAAGAGAAAATGAAAGGTATCATACCCCCTACAAACAAGCAGGCTAATACATTTGCTTTATAAATATCAATACCTGTAATGCCTGCTACACCAACAAAGGCTGCAAACAATGCCAGTGCCGTCAATGCAGCCGAAGCGATCGCAAAACCTTTCCCGGAAGCTGCCGTGGTATTACCCACTGCATCGAGTACATCTGTTTTTTCACGAACTTCTTTGGGCAGCTCGCTCATTTCTGCGATACCGCCGGCATTATCAGCGATAGGACCGAATGCATCGATCGCTAATTGCATCGCTGTAGTCGCCATCATGCCGGCAGCAGCAATGGCCACACCATATAAACCAGCACACTCATATGAACCCCATATACCACCTGCGAGTACAAGTATGGGTAAAAACGTAGATTCCATACCGATCGCCAAACCACCGATCACATTGGTAGCATGACCTGTAGAAGATTGGCGTATGATGGAATTGACGGGACGTTTGCCCATCGCAGTATAATATTCCGTGATGATACTCATTAATGCACCTACTGCAAGACCTACTGCAATGGCACCCATCACTCCCCACTTGGTAAAGATCACACCTCTCAACTCCATTGCTTCAGGCATCAACCAGAATACTAATCCACCGGCTGCAATTGCAGTAAGTACCATAGAACCCCAGTTACCCATGTTCAATGCTTTCTGTACAGTCTGCGTATTAACACCTGCTTTGTCGCTGATGCGGACAAACAAAGTGCCAAGGATAGAAAATAAAATACCAACGCCAGCAAGTAGCATTGGCAATACAACCGGTGCAAACCCATTCAAGGTATCATCAGAGCTGAGTACCGATGTTTGCTGACCCAATACGATCGTGGCTAATACGGTAGCAACATAAGAACCGAAAAGATCGGCGCCCATTCCAGCTACATCGCCTACATTATCGCCTACGTTATCGGCAATGGTTGCCGGGTTCCGGGGATCGTCTTCAGGGATACCTGCTTCCACTTTACCCACAAGGTCGGCGCCCACATCGGCTGCTTTGGTATAGATACCACCACCCACACGGGCAAATAAGGCTATTGATTCGGCACCCAATGAAAAACCGGTCAGCACTTCGATGGTTCTGAACATTTCATCAGAATTAAGGCTGGCATCGGGAGCAAAAACTTGTTTTAATACAATATACAAACCACCGAGACCCATTACCGCCAAACCTGCCACACCTACACCCATTACGGCACCACCGGTAAATGACACATTCAATGCTTTTTTCAAACTTGTACGGGCTGCCTGTGCTGTGCGCACGTTTGCTTTTGTGGCTGCTTTCATACCGATAAGACCGGCCACGGCACTCAATACGGCACCGAATACAAAGGCGATAGCGATGGACCAGTGGGAGTGGGGATTGGCTGTGGCCATTACCGCCAGCAAAGCGCCAACGATCACTACGAAATAGCCGAGGATCTTCCATTCAGCTTTTAAAAAGGCCATCGCACCTTCAGCAATATACTTGCTGATCTCTTTCATCCGGTCGTTGCCGGCATCCTGGCGGGCGACCCAATTAAATTTAATCCATGTGTAAAGGAGACCGATAAGACCCATGATGGGAACGAGATAGATCAATTTGTCCATAAGAGTTGATTCTTAATCTAAATTTAATAGATACGGCTGTTTCAGCCGGGCGGCAAAGATAGGGGAAAATGGGATTTATTTTGAAGGGTAACCAGTTTCTTTTAACTAGCAACGGGTTGATAATCAAGTAAACCCGATCAGCTCGACCGAACATCTGATTGCCTTGGGAATTGCCGGTACTTTGCTGATCCTGCTTTTTGTCTACATCCTGAAAATTGAAAAGAATATCACCAGAAACGAAAAGACAAAAGAACACGTATAACCGCTATAAGGATACAGTTTTAATTTCCTTGA
>JANOHQ010000442.1:0-21758 GCA_031406595.1 Chitinophagaceae bacterium | reverse complement strand
AAAGAGTGGCCTACCTCGAAGAGTTGAACAATGATATGCAGGCCGTAGCGGATGCCAATAAAAAGCTCGAAAGCCAGTTGAAACGGATCGGTGAGCTGGAAAGCATGCTGAACGTAGTGGCCGAAGAAAGAGATGATCTGGCCAAAAAACACCATAATGCCTGACAAAAACAAATTGTCATAAGACCCGGCTCCTGACTGCCGGGTTTTTTTATGCGATAAGGAGCCCGGGTCGCTAACTTTGTATCTGAAAATCTTTATATGACCGGAGATATTGCAGCTATCAGGAAAAGCTATTCACACAAAAGTTTGTCAGAAGAAGATGCAGCGGCCAACCCGGTCCTGCAGTTCTCTGCCTGGTGGAATGAAGCGGTAAGTGCAGCGATCGATGAAGTGAATGCCATGACGCTGGCAACGGCTTCTGCGGATGGGGTTCCTTCTGCGAGGATCGTTTTGCTTAAAGGTTTCAATGAAGCAGGATTCAGTTTTTTTACCAACTACAATAGTTTCAAAGGGCAGCAACTGGCAGAGAATCCGAAAGCCTGCCTGGTATTTTTTTGGAAGGAGCTGGAACGGCAGGTCCGTATCACCGGGCTGATCGAAAAGCTGGATGCTTCCGCGAACGATGCTTATTTTAACTCCCGGCCCGTTGAAAGCAGGATCGGAGCGCTTGTTTCCCCGCAAAGCCAGGTAATTGAAAGCCGTGAATGGCTGGACCAGGCTTATGAAAAAGCGTTGGCAGGGGCTGATAAAGACGATTTGCTGCGACCCGGGTATTGGGGGGGCTATATCGTCAAACCGGTGATGGTCGAATTCTGGCAGGGCAGGCCCGGGAGATTACACGACAGACTCCAGTATACGATGCTGGAAAACGGGGCCTGGAAAATAGAAAGACTGGCACCTTAAATGAGTTGACAGGCTTAAGATAAGCCGGGCTTTCTTTCCACCTGTCAACACTTCATTATTTTGCTTTTGCGGCTGCTTTCTTCTTGGCAGCTGCTTTCTTTTTAACAGCTGGTGCGTTCGCAGGTCTTGATTTACCAAAAGAACCTTTAAAACGTTTGCCTTTAGCGGTTTTTTTATCACCTCTTCCCATATAGTTGATTTTTTACTGTGATGAATGAGTGTGCAAGTTAGTGGAAAAAAAAACTCCGTCCCGCATAGGGCGGGATGGAGCTTTTCATGCAATTACATGTGCGGGTTAGAGTTTACCGGAAAGTTCTTTACCAGCTTTGAATTTGGCAACTTTTCTTGCTTTGATCTTGATCACTTCGCCAGTTTGAGGATTGCGGCCATTACGGGCAGCTCTTTTAGAAACTGAGAAAGTACCAAAACCAACCAGGGTAACTTTACCTCCACCTTTCAATGTTTTTGTAACTGCTTCTACGAAAGAATCTAAAGCAGCATTTGCTTGTGTCTTGGTAACGCCGGCATCGTCGGCAACTTTTGCGATTAATTCAGCTTTGTTCATGATTTGTTTTTTTAATGTTTTAGTAACGGCAACAAATTTATATGCTTTTTCATTCCGGCAAAATATTTTTATTCATTTTTGAGGGTTTTTACAATCAGCCCGAAACCGCATGGGGCAAGGTTTTTAAGGAAAAAGTAAAAATAAAAATTGTGAAAAACCGATTTTCAATCTCCTAAAAGCCTTGCCTGTATTGAGTTTCACGGTTGTGTTGTCAAATCCTTGCCAGTAGCGGCTTTGAAAGGAATATACAACTTGTCCTGCCAAAAGCGGGATAAAAATAAATCTTTTGCACACTCAATGCACAACCTCCATTAAGGAGCGAAAAGCAATGAATTTGTTCCCCCATTTGTCAAAAGCCCTCTTTCGCATTTCGCCGGCAAACTGGTCAATATACCGGTTATACAGTGCTTTACTTTCTGCATGGTATTGCACGGCATAGGTCAGACCTTCTGTATCATCTGTTTCTAAAAGTCGTAAAACAGTGGCGTGAGTGAAGCAACCGGTGGCAATGATATCCGGGATATGTTCTTCTTTTAACCAGGTCAGCCAGGCACCGGCAATGCTGTTTTCTGCTTTGACCGTAACATTATAGAGGATCATATTACTTAGATTTTGACATCCAGGTAGATGGGACAATGGTCGCTGTGTTTGACATCGGGGTAAATATCAGCGCTTTTGAGATTTTTTTTCAACGCTGCGGTGACGGTAAAATAATCGATCCGCCATCCCTTATTCTGCGCACGAACGGTGGGAAAGCGCTGGCTCCACCAGCTGTAGCGGTGCGGGTCGGGGCAGAACTCACGAAATGTATCGATCCATTCATTGTCCAGGAATTTTGTCATCCACTCCCGTTCTTCCGGCAGGAAACCGGAAGATTTTTTATTTCCCTTCGGATCATGAATGTCTATTTCTTTATGGGCGATATTATAATCACCGCAAAGGATCAGCTTCGGATGTTTTTTTCTTAGTTTATCAAGATAGCTGTTGAATTGATTCAGCCAGGCATATTTAAATGTTTGCCGTTCATCGCCACTGGTGCCGGAGGGGAAATAAGCATTGATCAGCCGCACATCTTTAAAATCCAGCTGGATCACGCGTCCTTCATCGTCACTTACTTTATGACCAGTACCATATTGCACATTGTCCGGTTTCACTTTTGTGAATACGGCTACGCCGCTGTATCCTTTTTTTTGAGCGCTGTACCAATAGTCGTGGTATCCCAGGTCATTGAAGGCTTTGATGTCCACATCACCTTTTACAGCTTTTGTTTCCTGCAGACAAATAACATCGGCCGGATCTGTTTTCATCCAATCGAGCAATCCTTTTTTGATAGCGGCCCTGATCCCATTAACATTATAACTGATGATACGCATCGCTTTATTGTTTAAATTCTCTTGAATATTTTTATTGGTTTTGGTCAAAAGGAACTTCCATAAAATTTTTCATCCACCATTACATAAGTTATAGATGAAAAATTTCATGTACGTTTGGAAAGCAATTTATGCCGAAAAAATAAAAAACGTTTATAGTTTTTGGTCTATAGCCTGCCTGCTCCAAAGGAGTCCTTCGGACCGGCAGACAGGTTTATGGTTGTTTATGCGCAAAATTTCCTGCATTGGCCTTGCCCCTGCTTTTTAGAAAAAAACCGGCGTTAAAACAACCATAAACCAAAAACTGTCATTGCGAGGCACAAAGCAAAACCATAAACTCTCATATGGAAGCATCCACGAAATCAAAGGACGGCGCTATTATCCCCTCCAAAGAACAGGTATACCTCGACGGCCCCAAGAGCAGGGGGTATGAACTCAGTTTTGCCTGGCGGGTTTTCTGGCAATTCATCAAGGGATTCAGGAACCTGCATTTTATCGGTCCCTGCATCACAGTCTTTGGATCTGCACGTTTCAAAGAAGATCATCCCTATTATATAAAAGCAAGGGAGTTTGGCACCCGTATCGCTGATATGGGTTTTACCACCATGACCGGCGGCGGTCCCGGTATCATGGAAGCGGCCAACAGGGGGGCGTTTGAAAGCAATGGCAAATCGGTGGGCTGCAGTATTCAATTACCATTTGAGCAGCATGAGAATAAGTACATGCAGAAATCTGTGATATTTGAACATTTTTTTGTGCGCAAAGTGCTGCTGATAAAATACTCCTACGCTTTTATTATCATGCCCGGTGGTTTTGGTACCATGGATGAGTTTTTTGAAACGCTGACACTGGTACAAACAAAAAGTATCACCCAGTTTCCCATCGTGGTCTATGGTAAAGAGTATCACCAGCCGCTAATTGAAAATATCGAATGGATGGCCGAACAGGGAACGATCTCCAAAGAAGATATGAACCTCGTATTGTTTACCGACAGCGTGGATGAAGCGATGGAACATATCCATAGTTATATCCGCACCAACTACAAGGTGAAGCCCCGAAAACGTTTACGGTGGCTGTTTGAGAAGAAATGACCCAAATGTGTACTTTTTACACAAAAGTATTATCTTCATGACAAATTGTTTGTCATGCTATCAAGGAAATTATTCTTTGTCCTGCTATTGGCGGGATCCCTGCAATTCTCTTATGCCCAACAACCGTACAAGGTCAATTCTCCCGATGGTTCACTGCTGCTGGAACTATCACATTCATCGGATGGGGCTCTTGCATACCGTGTGTTGTATAAAGGAAAAACGGCCATAGCATTTTCGGGTTTGGGTATGCGGCTGAAATCCCCGGAAGTCTTCCTGAAAAAATTTGAACTGACAGGCATTGATTCATCGGTCACAGATGAAACATGGAAACCGGTTTGGGGCGAATCCAGTTCGATCCGTAATAACCATAAGCAACTGGTTCTGCAATTAACTGACCGGTCCGGTTCAGGGATCCGGTTAAGTATCATCTTTCGTGTGTTCAATGATGGTGTGGGCTTCCGGTACTCATTCCCGAAACAGGAAAAGCTGAACCACTTTATTATAGCGGATGAACTGACTGCATTTGCAATGACGGGTGATCATAAGACATTCTGGATACCCGGTGATTATGATACCAACGAATTCATGTACAACACGACGAAACTCAGCGAGATAGATGCGAGCAGCAGCAAGATGAGCCAGGAGATAACTGCGAAAACTTTTTTTGATAAGAATGCTGTTCAAACCCCGCTGATGATGAAACCGGCAGAAGGGCTGTACATCAATATTCATGAAGCCGCTCTGGTGAACTATCCCGCGATGAACCTGGTGATCGACAAATCTTCTTTTACACTAAATGCTCATTTGGTTCCTGATGCGGTTGGCAATAAAGCTTATTTGCAGACCCCGGCGGTTTCACCCTGGAGAACCATCATTGTCAGCGACAAAGCCACTGAGATACTTGCATCGAAAATGATCCTGAATCTTAACGAACCTTCCAAAATTGCCGATCCATCCTGGATCAAACCCCAGAAAATGGTAGGCGTCTGGTGGGAACTGCATGTTGGAAAATCAAGCTGGGACTATAGCGGCGAACAAGTCGGATCTCAGCAGAAGACCAAAGTACCGCATGGTGCCACTACTGCCAACGTAAAAAAATATATCGACTTTGCTTCGCGGAATGGGATACAGGGTGTGCTGGTAGAAGGCTGGAATACCGGTTGGGAAGATTGGTTCGGGCAATGGAAAGAAGATGTATTCGATTTTGTAACACCCTATCCTGATTTTGATGTCAAAGAACTGAATCGCTACGCCGCCTCCAAAGGCGTAAGGCTGATCATGCACCATGAAACCTCGGCATCGGTCACCAATTATGAAAGATGGATGGATACGGCCTATCGTTTTATGAAGAACAACGGGTACGATGCCGTAAAAACAGGATACGTGGGAAGGATTATTCCGAGGGCCGAGCATCATGACGGTCAATGGATGGTCAGGCATTATGAAAGAGTGATGCAGAAGACGGCAGGTTATAAGATAATGCTCGATGCGCACGAGCCTGTTCGCCCCACAGGTTTACACCGGACCTATCCTAATTTTTTGGCCTGTGAAGCAGCCCGTGGTAACGAATTCAATGCCTGGAGTGTGGGCAACCAGCCCGAGCATGAGACCATTCTTGCTTTTACCCGGCTGATAGGAGGCCCGATGGATTATACACCCGGATTGTTCCGTATAAAACTCGACCAGTTTGATCCCAATAAAAAAGAACAGATCCATACCACGCTTTGTAAACAACTGGCCTTATATGTAACGATGTTCAGCCCCCTGCAAATGGCGGCCGACCTGCCGGAAAACTATGAAGCAAAAATGGATGCATTCCAGTTCATCAAAGATGTGGCCGTGGATTGGGATGAAACGAAAATACTGGAAGCCGAACCCGGTGATTATGTAGTGACAGCGAGAAAAGCTAAAGGGTCACCCAACTGGTTTTTGGGAGCGATGACGGATGAGAATGCCCGCAAATTCACGACCAGCCTGTCTTTCCTGGAGACCGGGAAAAAATACGCAGCGGTGATCTACCGCGATGGAGACAATGCAGACTGGAAGAATAATCCCGAAGCGTACAAAGTAGAAAAATTCTTAGTGGACAGCAAAACCTTGCTGAAGCTTAAACTGGCACCGGGTGGCGGAACGGCTGTAAGTTTTATGCCCGCTTCGGCAGAAGAGATTAAATTGCTGAAAATTTATAAATAATGACAGGAGTTGATATACTGGGTTATGCTGCCTGCGTAGTAACCGCACTTACATTTTTACCTCAGGTCGTTAAGACCTGGAAAGAGAAATCGGCAAAGAATGTTTCATTGATGATGTTCGTGATCGCATTTGTCAACGAAGTCATGTGGATCGCTTATGGTGTTCTGAGGAGCGATAATGTTATTATCATTACCAATGTGATCATGATCACGATGTGTTCGGTCATGATCACCTTAAAGCTGAAATACAGAAATGTCTGATATCAATACGATCATTTTCGATCTTGGGGGTGTGCTGATCGACTGGAACCCGCAATATGTTTTTAACGATAGCTATTTCGAATCAGTAGAGAAAAGAGATCATTTCCTGGAACATATCTGTACGCCCGACTGGAATGAACGACAGGATGAGGGCCGGTCGATCGTGGAAGCCACCGAAGAATTAATAAAAGAGTTTCCGGAATGGGAATCGGCCATACGTGATTTTTATGGCCGTTGGACCGATATGCTGAATGGGCCTATTGAAGAGACCGTCAATATTTTCCGAAGCCTTAAAGAGGCCCGTAAATACAATTTGTATGCACTCACCAACTGGCAGGCCGGTCTTTTTGATATCGCCCTGGTCCGCTATGATTTTTTACATTGGTTTGATGGCAGGGTAGTGAGCGGGGAAGAAAAAATGCGTAAACCATTTCCTGAATTTTATCAACTTCTGCTGGACCGCTATGATATAGAACCATCCCGGGCTTTGTTTATTGACGATAACCTGCGGAATGTAAAAGCTGCGGAGATGATGGGTATTGGAAGCATTCATTTCCAGTCACCCGCACAATTGAAAAATGATCTTGATCAATTTGGTATCCGGGTAAAATAGTTTTACTAACATTGCCGAAATCTATTCAATGGACGAGAACGATTTACAACCGGGAGAAACAGGTTTGGCTGATGAACTCAACTCAGTAATCCAGTACGAACCTGCATCCCAGGGGCAACGTTTCCTGAACTGGCTGATCGATATCCTGTTTATGCGGTTTGCATTGAGCCAGGCAACGGGTTACCTGTTTGCTTATCTCATGTTGGCGATAGCACCTGATTTTCTTGCAGAACTTGCTTACGAAATTGACGGAGAGAGAACATGGAGATTCTGGGTAGCCTCACTGGTTTTGGGTTATATCAATTACCTTATCTATTATACGATCTGTGAAAAAGCATTTAAGGGGTATACACTTGGAAAATTAATTACTGGCACGAGAGCTATCCGGGATGATGGGCAGGAGCTGACATTCAAGGATGCTATTTTGAGAACCCTTTCAAGAATGGTTCCATTCGAGGTATTAAGTGGTTTTGGCAACCGTCCCTGGCATGACAGCTGGACGAACACCTCGGTGGTAAAAGTAAGAAGGTGATATTATTCCAATACCGGTCTCAGCCATTTCTCTGCTTCTTCCATGCTCATACCTTTACGTTTGGCATAGTCCTTTAACTGATCGGATGCAATTTTCCCCAATCCAAAATAATGGCTTTGGGGATGGGCGATATACCAGCCACAAACAGAGGCAGGCGGGTTCATCGCCAGGCTTTCCGTCAGCTCAATGCCGATATTCTCCGTGACACTTAAAAGATCGAACAATTTTATTTTTTCAGTATGATCGGGGCAAGCAGGATAACCGGGTGCAGGGCGGATACCCTTATATTCTTCCCGGATCATTTGTTCATTCGAAAGGGTTTCGTCTTTTTCATAACCCCAGTATTCCTTTCTTGTCATTTCGTGTAAACATTCTGCAAAAGCTTCTACAAAACGGTCCGCCAGTATTTGCACAAGTATCTTATTGTAATCATCATGATCCGAGGCGAATTGATCAATGTATTTTTTGGCGCCATGTATCGTTACGGCAAATGCTCCTATATAATCGGCCTTATTGTCGCCATCACCCAGAGGAGAACTGTTTTGAGCAGGTTTGATAAAGTCGGAAAGAGAATAGCTGGGCTGGCCCACCGCCTTCTTTAACTGTTGCCGTAACGACTCCAATTTTACTTCACCTTTTTTAGTTTGCAATGTGATCGTGTCAGCATTATTGCTGGCAGCCGGCCAGAAACCAACTACTCCATCAGCCGTAAACCATTTTTCTTCGATGATCTTCTCCACCATCTTTTGTGCTTCATCGTAAAGACGGGTAGCTTCCGTGCCGAATATTTTATCAGACAATACTTCGGGAAAACGACCCGGCATTTCCCAGGCGATAAAAAAGGGTCCCCAGTCAATATAACGAGCGATAGTAGCCAGGTCAAAGGCTTTCAAGATCTTGACCCCGTCAACCACCGGCTTTACGGGGACATAGTTCTTCCAGTCAAAATATTCCTTGGTAATCACCGCTTCTTCATAAGGGATCAGTGCTTTCTTGTTCTTGTTCAGGAACTGGTTCCGCAGTGCTTCATACTCCTTTTGTGTTTGTTGCAGCAACCCTTCTTTTTGTTCTTTATTCAGGAGTGTACTGACCGCTGTCACACTTCTTGATGCGTCCAGGATATGCATCACGCCATTATCATACTGCGGGGCGATTTTTACCGCCGTGTGCATTCTTGAGGTGGTGGCACCGCCGATCAGCAGCGGTTGTTTCATCTTGCGCCGTTTCATTTCATGTGCCACATGCACCATTTCATCCAGTGACGGAGTGATCAAACCACTTAACCCGATGATATCCGCTTTTTCTTTCTCTGCCGTATCAAGGATCTTATCTGCCGGTACCATTACACCCAGGTCAATGATATCATAACCATTACAACCAAGTACAACACCCACGATATTTTTTCCAATATCATGCACATCGCCTTTGACTGTAGCCAGCAATACTTTGGGAGCACCCGCTGCTTCCTGGTTTATTGTTCCGGCAGCAATATGCGCTTGTTTTCGTTCTTCTTTTTCTGCTTCGATATAGGGAGTAAGAACGGCAACCGACTTTTTCATCACCCTCGCACTTTTTACTACCTGGGGTAAAAACATTTTGCCGGCACCAAACAGATCGCCTACTACATCCATCCCTGCCATTAACGGGCCCTCAATTACTTCCAATGGGGCGGGATATTTTTGCCTTGCTTCCTCGGTATCGGCATCAATATAATCGGTGATCCCGTTTACGAGTGAATGTTTCAACCGCTCTTCAACAGAAGTATTTCTCCAGCTTTCATCTTTGATCGTTTCTTTTCCTTTAGCTTTTACCGTTTCAGCAAAAGCGATCAGGCTTTCTGTTGCCTCATTATTGTCATTATTCCGGTTGAGGATCACATCCTCGCATAGTTTTTTCAATTTCGGTTCTATCTCGTCGTATACAACCAACTGACCGGCATTCACGATCCCCATATCCATCCCCGCTTTGATCGCATAATAAAGAAATACACTGTTCATGGCTTCCCGTACGTGATCATTACCACGGAAGGCAAAGGAAAGATTGCTGACACCACCGCTTATTTTGGTTAGCGGCATCCGTTGCTTGATCTCCCGGGTAGCTTCTATAAAATCTACCCCGTAATTATTATGCTCTTCCATGCCCGTGGCAATGGCGAATATGTTGGGGTCAAATATGATATCCTGCGGATCATACCCGACCTGCTCAGTCAGTATTTTATAGGCACGGTGACAGATCTCCACTTTTCTTTCTTTGGTATCGGCCTGCCCTTTCTCATCAAAAGCCATCACGATGACCGAAGCTCCATAGCTCTGGCAAATGATCGCTTGTTCAATGAATTTGGCTTCTCCTTCTTTCATCGAAATAGAATTCACGATACATTTTCCCTGCACACATTTCAAACCGGCTTCGATGATCCCGAACTTGGAAGAATCGATCATGATGGGGATCTTCGCGATATCCGGTTCGCTTTGCACGAGGTTCAGGAAAGTGGTCATTGCCAATACGCCATCCAGCAGCGCATCGTCCATGTTTACATCCAGTACCTGGGCGCCGTTTTCCACCTGCTGGCGGGCCACGCTCAATGCTTCTTCGTATTTGTTTTCCCTGATAAGACGGGCAAACATTTTTGATCCCGTAACATTCGTACGCTCACCCACATTCACAAAATTGGTATCGGGACGAACTACCAGTGGCTCCAATCCTGATAATCGCAGGTAGGGCCTTATATGTATTGATTCACTCACGGTTATGCTAATTCATTTTCAACAACGGGAAGCTGTCTTGGTTTGAGATGCTTTACTTCTTTGGCGATATGTTTGATATGATCCGGTGTTGTTCCACAGCAACCACCTACGATATTGACCCAACCTTCTTTGGCCCATTCTTCGAGGTAATGCGCCGTGTCTTCCGGGTGTTCATCGTATTCTCCCATGGCGTTGGGTAACCCGGCATTAGGATATGCCGATACATAACAACTGGAGATCTGGGCCAGTTCTTCAATATGCGGCCGCATTTCTTTTGCACCCAGGGCACAGTTCAGACCGATGGATAAAGGTTTGGCATGCATTACGGATGTATAAAACGCTTCCAGTGTCTGCCCGCTCAATGTTCTCCCGGACGCATCCGTGATAGTGCCGCTGATCATGATCGGCAAAGGCTCTTTCTTCACGTCCCTGAAATATTTTTTGATAGCATAAATAGCACCCTTGGCATTCAGCGTATCAAAGATGGTTTCGATCAGCAGGATATCTACACCTCCATCCACCAATCCTTTCACCTGCTCGTAATAGGCTTCCACCACTTCATCAAAGGTTACAGCCCGGAAACCGGGGTTGTTGACATCTGGTGAAAGCGATAAGGTTTTATTTAATGGGCCAATGGCACCGGCCACCCAGGCCCCCTCCCGGCCTTTCCCGTTAGGGGAGGAGAAGAATTCATCAACAGCGTTACGTGCGCATTTGGCAGCGGCTACATTTAGTTCATAGGCCAGTGATTGCATTCCATAATCAGCCATGGCGATCTTCGTACT
This sequence comes from Chitinophagaceae bacterium, assembly GCA_031406595.1. GTDB lineage: Bacteria > Bacteroidota > Bacteroidia > Chitinophagales > Chitinophagaceae > JJ008. The sequence continues at coordinate 10,700 of JANOHQ010000442.1, read as the reverse complement.
GCTGAACGTGTTTGTCTCGATGATATCGGCACCCCCGTCGAGGTATTCTTTATGGATGCCGGTGATGATCTGCGGTTGTGTGATGTTCAAAAGGTCATTATTGCCTTTTACATCACCCTGCCAGTCTTTGAAACGTTCACCACGGTAATCTGCTTCTGACAATTTATGACGCTGGATCATGGTGCCCATGGCGCCATCGATGATCAGAATGCGTTCATTCAAACAATCCTGGATCGTTTTCATACATTACTCGTTTGTGAACTATAAACGTTGGGAAACCAAATGAGGAGTTTCTTTGACGTTTATTAGTTCCGTTTGGGGAAGGCCGAACAATAAACAAATCCGCCTGTAGTATGTTGCAAAGCTAAGTGATATGACTATAATAAACAAGCTGGGAAGGGGTCGTGGTGAAATGGGTCAAAGGGGTCATATAGGTCAAACAGGGCAACCCGGTTATTGATTGACATACTTCTCAACCGGTAAGCGGTTCTGGAGACTTCGGGCAAGGGTCATTTCATCGGCATATTCCAGTTCTCCGCCAAAGGCTATACCCCGGGCAATGGTGGTGATACGGAGACCAGCCGGCAATTTTTTCTGGATATAGTAAATAGTGGTATCGCCCTGTATATTGGGATTCAATGCAAAAATGAGTTCTTCCGTTCTTTCTTTTTCTACCCGGTGAATAAGCGATTCGATATTCAGCTGGTCCGGGCCGATACCATCGAGGGGTGAGATGACACCATTCAGCACATGATAGGTGCCGTTGAATTGCTGGGTGCTTTCAATGGCGATCACATCGCGGATAGTTTCCACCACACAGATGATCTCTTGTTTTCGAATAGAGTTGGCGCAGATCGAACAGATATCGCCATCAGCCACATTGAAGCAGCGATGACAGAATTTTATTTCATTGCGCATCCGGGAGATGGTCTCGCTGAACTGCCCGGCTTCCTTCGGATCCTGTTTCAATAAATGCAATACCAGCCGCAATGCCGTCTTTTTCCCGATGCCGGGAAGTTTGGCAAACTCATTGACCGCATTTTCCAGTAAGGAAGAGGAGAATTGCATGTTGTAAAGATAATCAATAGGCAATTGGCAATAAACAATAGGCAAGGGGTTCTTTTACTATAAGACTCTTTTGCTAATTGCCTATTGCCGATTGGCTACTGCACATTGATCTCAAACTCATTCTGCCAGGCCGGCTTTACCGTGATCCTTCTTTCAATGGGTTTTACCAGTTCGGGTTGTTTGTGTTTGCCGAAGAATTCCCCGGGATCCCAGGTGCCGTTCTTATTCTCATCATATAAGATACGGAGCTCATATTCGCCGGGGAGCATGGCGGCGATTGTATAAGTATCACTTGTTAATGGTGCCGAACGGGAAATGGTCTCACCCGTTATAAAAAGAAGGACGGGATTTTTTTTCATATCCAGGTTGCGCAATTTTAACTGCAGGGAGCCGTAGTCTGCCAGTTTTTTGGTGGTAAAGTTCAGTGTATCCGTTTTCAATAATTGTCTTCCGAGCGAATCTTCAGCGAAATCCTTCTCCATAATAATATGGTAGACCGTATTTTCTTTCCAACCAGCGGTAGGCAGGATGTGGAGCAACTGTAGTTTTTTGCCCGTGCTGTCCCTTTGAAAGCGATAAGGCGGTGCGGGCGTAAATGTAGAATCTGTATACATCCTGATCTTTGTTGAATCAAATGATCGGAGTGGGTGATCAAAGCTCATAATAAAAACCCCCAGGAGATCCTGCTGGGCATTGGCCAGGTTGGTCGTATATTTTAACCGATTGTCAGCAGTGGCGTTTCTGCCTTTACCAAGGAGACCCTTATTGGGATTGGTGGGGTTGGTGGGATTGGTAACAGCGGGCTTGTCAGGCTGAGCAACTTGTTTAACGGCATAGGCATATAACGTGACCGGTTCGGTTTTGATCGCTGGTGTTACTGGCTTGTCCGCGAAAGCAAATAGTTGATTTTTGCTCAGGTAACGACGGGTGCCACCCTCATCTTTCAGCGCATAAATATGAAAATCCTTTGGAGGCAGGTTTTTGAAAATAAAATTCCCTTTGCTGTCGAGTTTGGTTACATAACGGGGTCTGTCCTTTATCACGGCGGAATCATCGGGACTGGTATGCAGCATCACGATCATCGTAGTATCAGTTTTTCCATTTTCGGCCAGTATCACCTGCCCGCTCAGTTCCAGCGAATCAATATAACGACCGGTAGAAAAGGTATAGGTAAAATTTTTCAAAGGATTGCCCTCGGTATAATCTTTTATCGCATTGCCGAAGTTGATCGAGTAGGTAGTGTTGGATTCCAGACTGTCTCTTAGTTTCACCGTTACCGTATTCAGCCTGAATTCCACCGATGGATTGAGGCGGGGAGCAGGAGATACCATCATGTTCTCGCTGATGCCCTGTATATCCACAAATTCATCGAAGGTGAACGTGATCTTGTTACCGGTAAAATTCCTCGTGGAATCACCCGGGGTTGCTTTTACGAGCTGCGGCGGGATCGAATCTCTCGGCCCTCCCTGCGGGGGAATGATATTGGCACAACCCGGACCACTAAGGAGACTGATGGTAACAATGAATAGTGCCGCCGCAGATGATATAAAAGCCCTGTAACGCATGGTAGGTGCAAACTTAGCAGGTTTGCCGCTAACGAATTGTTTTTAAAATCATAATTCATCCGTTTCGTCCGGCGAGTCCGGCTCATGCAATGCAATGGCGAGGTCGTTGGTTTTAACAAAATTGCACCAATGGCAATCTTCCTTGCCGCAGCCCGTATAGAATTCCCGGTTCTGTATCTTTTCCCAGGTAGAGCTGATCTGCTGGGTTACGGTGGTAATATCGGCCGGGTCGATCACCAGTTTTTCTTTGCGGTAATTCTTTTTTTTATCAGGTTCGATAAAATCAAACTCCACGCTGATCACTTTCCAGTCCTTTTGTCCATAATTATCTACGAGGATCTTATAAAAAACAGCCTGCCGCCAGTAATCACCGCCATTAGGATCCTTACCGGATGGCCCTTTTGTTTTTGGGATCGCTTTATCGGGATCACCGGTTTTGTAATCCACGACGTTCACTGACTTGCCATCGAATTCCAGCTTGTCCAGTTTGCCTTTGAGCGGAACAGCTTTTACGACAACGTTCCGGATATTTCGTTCGATCGCCACAATTTTATTGAATTGTAAGATGTATTTGTCATAATAATTGCTCAATACCTCCTGCCCGTATTCCTTCCTCCTGTCAAACTGTTCTTTGGTGAAGCTTTCGCGGTGACGGTGCATATACCATTCAAAATCGGCGATAAAATCTTCCTTAGATGCAAAGCGGTCTTTTTTCTCATCCTGCATTTTGCGAAATAATTTTTCCAGGGCATAGTGTACTGCCGAACCAAACTCCGTGGCTTCGTTCTTGGGGGAAGGGATGCGGATCAGGTTCTTAAAATAAAATTCCAGCGGGCATTTCAGGTAATTGTTCAATGCCGTTACATTCATTACAAATTTTTCCAGGAGACGATCCACCAGGTCTTCTTCGATCTTTGCGATCTCGGGAGCCTGGGCGGTAAAATCAAGAACAGCAAACTCAGCCAATGCTTCGGCTTCAATGGGTCTTTTTTCTACGGGGAGCAGGTGCTCGTCCAGGATCTCTGCGATGAACATGGACGGTTCCAGTTCTTTACCATCGTTTTTAAACTTGCTGTAGGAAAGATAAAGGTGTTGCTCCGCTCTTGTCAGCGCTACATAGAATAAGCGCCGCAATTCTTCATCGTCGTTTGCAGCTGGTTGTGAAGAGAACAGGGTATCCGGTAATTTATAACCACCACCGGGTTTTCTTTTCTTTTCCCAGAAAGAAGCGTTGCAGCCTGCGAGAAATACATACCGGAACTCCAAACCTTTGGAACCATGTGCCGTCAGCAAGTTGATGCCTTTTTCGCTACCACTCACCTGTACAAGCGGCAAAGAAATATCTTCCCGTTCCATTAGTTCAATAAGATTTACCAGTCGTTGCAGGTCAAGAAACGGGTTGCGGTGTGTTTCTTCTTTTACAAAGCCAAAAAGACCCGAGAGTACCTGGAGTTGCCAGTGTTTATCGCTGCTTTGCATGATATGGGCCAGTACACCAGCTTTGCGAACGATATTTTCAAAGAGTATTTGTAAAGTAACATTCGGCACATCTTTTACCAGTTCTTCGATCACCGATGAAGCTTTTTTTAAACCTTCATTCAAACCGGGGCTGAAAAGATCTTTAGCAGGAGCCGATGATTTCTCCACCAAAAGTTGCCGGATGGATGTTTTGTTGTCGCCGAATTTCCGATCTGCATTTTCGATAGACAGTTTCGCAATTTCAATGGCAGGGATACCCAGCCAGTCGAAATGAAGGATCTCGAACAACATTTCATCGCCGCTGTACGGAACATCATGTTCGGAGGCAAGGTATTTTAGCACCAGGACTATCTTTTGCGCCAGGGGTAGTTCGAGGATATTCAGGTGACGTTTACTGTAAACAGGTATGCCCAGTAATTTAAAATAACGGGCCAGTTCTTCGCCGTACTTATTCTCTTTATAGATAACAGCGATATCGCCCGGCGCGATATTGTTATTGACCAGTTCCCGTATTTCCTTTACGATCCCGATCATTTCCTGGTTTTGTGTCTCGTATTCCCGGATCTGTGGCGGATGTTTCAATTCACGGATGCCTTCGCGGCTCGATAAAAGTTCCTTGGTGAGTCCGCCCATTTTTTTCACCAACCTTTCGTCGTTACGGTTGATCAGTGTTTTCGAGATGTTAAGTATCGGTTGCGTGGAACGGTAATTGTTTGTCAATACCACCGTAAGCAGGTCGTCTTTATAGTTGTTGGCAAACTCCAGTATATTTTCCACGTTGGCACCCTGGAAACGGAAAATGCTCTGGTCATCGTCTCCCACTACGAATACATTGGGTTTGTCCCAGTAGCTGATCAGCAATTCCACCAAACGGTTTTGCGTACCGCTGGTATCCTGGTATTCGTCCACCAGTATGTATTGAAATTTTTCCTGGTAACTGGCAAGCAGGTTCTTATTCTCTTCGAATGCTTTGATCACCCAGTTGATCATATCATCAAAATCGTAGCGATTCTTTTTCCGCATCAGTTGCTGGAATTTTTCGAACTCCGATACAGCAGCCCGGAGTTTTTCCATTCGGTCGGCGGCCTCTTCGATCTTATCCCTTTTCAGGTCACCGGCATTGAACTCTTTATATTTTCTTTTATAGATGAATTCATCGCGGGTGGGCAGATCGGCCAGGTATTCATCGATCTTCTGGTTGATGAATCCGGCGGTCCAGCCTTCGCGTTTCATGGTACTGAAAAGCGACTGCAGGTTGTTGACCTCGAAATACACATCGCCCCGGTATCTTTTCAGCGGGTTATTTTTGGGAAAGGCATCGATCAGTTCTTTAAAGAATTGAATTTTTTCCAGTTCGGATACAGGATCGAGGGCGGTCTTTTCAAACAGTGACAGGTTCTCCTGGATCACATCATTGCAAAAAGCATGGAACGTGTAAATATTCACTTTATAGGCATCCGGCCCGATGAATTGCAATAAACGTTTCCGCATGGCCACCACACCGGCATCGGTATACGTGAGGCAAAGAATATTTTCTGGTGCGGCATCGGTGTCCAGCAGGATCTTCCCGATCCGGCTGGCAAGGATCTGGGTTTTACCCGTACCCGGCCCGGCTATCACCATCACCGGTCCTTCGATGGCATCAACCGCCTGTCGTTGCTTTTCATTCAGCTTCTCGTATTCTTCCCTGAATTTATTTTCGAGTTTTTCTTTATTAAATGACATGAATGCCCAACTTTTCGCGTTGTAAAAGGTTATTCAAACGAATTTAAACCAATAATCTGCATGGCGGCTCATTCTCTTAAAATGGTTCAAAAGATACCGGCGGGCCTGGACGAAGTCTGGGAATTATTTTCCAACCCCGGCAATTTATTAAAGCTTACACCGGCATACCTGGGTTTGCGGATCACTTCTGCCGGGGATCATGCGATCATTTTCCCGGGACAGATCATTGAATATACCGTGAGACCTTTGTGGCGGATACCGTTTCACTGGATCACGGAGATCAGGGAAGTTGATCACCGGAAATTTTTTATGGATGTGCAACGAAAAGGTCCTTACCGGGTGTGGGAGCACAGCCATTATTTTAAAGAGATCGGCGGGGGTGTGGAAATGACCGATATGATCCGGTATCAAAACCCGCTGGGTGTGCTGGGTAGAATGGCGAACAAAGTGCTGGTGCAAAAAAGACTCCGGCAAATTTTTGAATACCGTTACCGCCAGGTGGAAGACCTGTTTGGTAAATGGGAAAGCCAGCAAGCTATCATCCATTTCAGCTGATCGCCTGTCCCGCGATCACTTCTTTTTCTACCAGGCCTTTTAATTGTTGCAGAACGGCCTCCCAGTTCTGGGCGGAATGCTGGTAACTATCTTCGGACATCAGTCCGGCCTGTGTAATAGTAAGCACAGTGTCATTCTCTCTTTCTTCCAGTTCATAGACAATGTCAAAATAGTTCTCGGGGATATCTTCCGTACCGGACAAACTGCTCCAGTGTGTATGCTCCAGTCTTTTTTCTTTCTCCACTTTTACGACCTGGCCTTTATCGTTGTATTCTTTTCCTTTCCAGGTGCCTGAATAGGTGATCGGGCTGCCTTCTTTCCAATCGGTCTTTACATCCGTTCCAAAGAAATATTTTTTGATCATTTCCGGATCAGTGATCGCCCTCCATACTTCAGGGGCATTCGCATTGATGATGACGGATCTTTTAACGGCTCTTTTTTCCATATCACAAAATTTAGTAATGAGACAAACTGCTCGTTCAGTATAAAACAAAAAGAAGGCCAGACTGTCACGTAGTTTTTCACATTAGCGTCAAAATGCTGTAGCTCATTTAATACCGGCTCTTTTTTTCAGCTCGGCTACAGGGATCACCATCATTCTGCCAATGAGTATTCCCTGCCTGGAGCTGATCAGTTTCATGAAGGAAGCGTCGCGGGGAACAAGAATAGGTTCTTTATAACTGGGATAATATTGATCGGGGAAGGAGTTGTCAAAGCTGTAATGAACGGAGAGGTCGTTGATTTCAGTACTTAATGTAACAATGAGGCTGGCGGTATCTTTTTTCGTTGCTTGAATGATCGGGTCATAGATACTGGGGGAATAATTAATACCTGCCGTTTTCAATCGCCCAAAATGGCTTTGCACTCTTTTCGCAAAATCGTCCCAATTCTTTTTTTCTTTCGGGCTCCATAAGGTTTCCGAGATCGCAAATGCTCTTGGCCATAACATATATTGGAGATGCCTTGTATTATAGATCTGTTCGGTCCACAGGTTGGCCTGGCCCCCTTTAATCAGCGATGCGTCGACCCCTTCTGGTATGGGCTCAAACTGGTAGGCTTTTTTCAAACGTAAGGATGCATAGACGGGGGGTTCGATCACAGCATCACCCTGCATATAGTCGAGGTAGGCGAAATCGGTGGGGCTCATCACTACTTCATGCCCCAGTTTGGCCGCTTCGATACCACCCTTCATTCCTCTCCAGCTCATCACGGCTGCATTGGGTGCCAATCCGCCCTGGAGTATTTCGTCCCAGCCGATCATCTTCTTGCCTTTGCTGCTGATGATCCTCTCTACTCTCTTTACAAAATAACTCTGCACTTCATCCAGGTCTTTCAGGTTTTCTTTCTGCATCAGCGCTTTTATTTGTTCGCTCTTCTCCCAGAAATTACGGGCCGTCTCATCGCCACCCATATGAATATAGCCGAAAGGAAATAGTTGTGCTACTTCGGTAAATACTTTATCAATGAATTCGTAGGCTTTCTCGTTAGCAGGGCAGATCGTATTATCCAGTATCCCATAAAAATGCTGACCACCTCCGGGCCAGATCATAAACCGGTCACCGGGACTAACATAATACTCCCCTGGAGTGCAGGATAGTTCAGGATATGATGCAAGGGCGGCAAGACTATGACCGGGAAAATCTATTTCGGGGAGGATATTGATAAAGCGCTCGCCGGCATATTTTACGAGTTCTTTAATGTCTTCATGTGTATAGAATCCACCATAACTGGCGGTTTCACCGGGTTGGGGTTTTGACAATGTGCCAAAAGTACCTGTGCGTTCTACCCGCCAGGCACCGACCGAAGTGAGTTTAGGCAGGCTTTTGATCTCAATTCTCCAGCCCTGGTCATCCGTCAGGTGCAGGTGGAGTAAGTTGAATTTATATTTCGCCATCTGGTCGATGAATTCTTTGACCTGTGTTACTGTAAAGAAGTGACGGGACACATCGAGCATCAACCCTCTCCAGCCGAAGCGGGGATGGTCTTCAATCGTGGCAACAGGCAGCGTCCAATCCCAATCCATTCCCTGGTATGTTTTGCTGGCAATTTCATTGGGTAGTAGCTGCAATAGTGTTTGCACACCATAAAAAATACCAGAAGGATCGGCGGCTGTAAGAGAAACTCCGGTTGTTGTTATTTTTAGCCGGTAGCCTTCTTTCGGGATCGTTTTATCGGCTGACAGGGAAAAAAAGATTGATTTAGGCATAGCCGCTTTGCCTTCTTTTATAAAGGCAGAGCGACCGGTTACGGTTGTGAATTGCTTTGAAAAAGCCCCGGCAATTTTTCTAAGCTCCTCGTTTTTAGGAATTATAATTGACAAACTGTGCGGTAATGTAAATACGGCTTCATCATTATCACGCACAAAGGAAACGGGTTGGGGAATAAGAGCGAAAACCCGTCTCGCTGTCCGCTGGCTATACAAGTCAGCAGAAAGCAGGATAATGACAACAAAAAGGACTGTTCTTTTCATACGGCAAATTAATTGCATACAAGTTAAGATCTTTGACGCTAATCTTTGAGTATCAGCCAATTTCTAACCAGAATTCAGAACGGTTTGCCGTAATCACCTCCTTGCCTATATTTGAACTTCCGAACAATGCCACCACCATGAATGAACCCGTGAAAAAGATACTGGCCGTCTTTCTATTATCAGCGATTGCTTTGGCCGGCTTTCCGCAATTAAAACCCGTGTACAATTTCTGGACGGATGATAGTCTTGTGAAGAAGAGGTATTATGAACAGGCATTAAAGAACAAGGAAGACCTGGTTGCTTCGCTGGATAAGGATCAAAAAAAAGATTACAAAGAAATTTATGAAAGCAGGTTTGTCGAAGTGGGGTCACTGTTAAAAAGTAACAGGACCGTTACGGAGCCGGCAGCACACCAATACCTCCAGTCTATTTTAAAGAAGATAATTGATGTCAATCCCGAACTGAATGCATTGCCCTTGCGGATTGTTTTTACCCGTGATTGGTGGCCCAATGCTTATAGTATGGGCGAAGGCACGATCGCTTTTAATGCGGGATTGTTCGTTTACCTGAATAATGAAGCAGAAATAGCGTTTGTGTTATGTCATGAATTGGCGCATTACTTTCTCAATCACAGTAAAAAGAGGATCGATAAGCAGATAAAGGTCTTCAGCAGTGATAGCTTGAAAAACGAATTAAAACGTCTTTCCAAGTTGGAATACAACGAACGGAGAGCTGAAGCAAAAAAACTGAGCAGGTTCCTTGCTTTCGATATGCAACGTCATAGTCGTGAAGGAGAGGAGGAGGCCGACAGAGTGGGTCTTCGTTTCTTGAAAAGAACGGGATATACCGGGAGCGGATTTATCAGTTCTATGGAGGTGATGGACAATATTGATGACACTTCTTTATTCAACCCACTCAACCTCAGCAAGATCCTAACGTTCCCCGGGTACCCGTTCAAGGAACGATGGATCAAAAAAGAGTCGGTAATATTCGGAGCCATGAAGGCAGAAGATGCGTCAACCCTTACAAAAGCAGAACGGGACTCATTAAAAACTCATCCCGATTGTACCCAAAGGATCGCTTTGCTGGGAGATTCGGCATTAGCGCTAAAGGGTGCAATATTCCAGGTGGATGAAAAATTATTCCAACAGTTGAAGCAGGATTTCCTGCCCGAGATGCTGGAACAGGTCTACAGGGACGGTAACTACAGTTTCAACCTCTACCTGGCCCTCCAGATGCTGCAGGATGGTAAGCATACACCTCTGGCGGTTTATTCCATCGTCCGTGATCTCAACAATATCTATAAAAGGCAGAAGGAACACCGGCTTGGGATGTATATTGATTCGGAAAGCCGTGCGTTTGAAGAGGAGTATAACCAGCTGTTACGGATGTTGTACCGCTTGCGGTTAAGCGAGATCGCAGCGCTGAGCGATAATATCTGCTCTCTTTACCAGGAACAGATGAAAGAGTATGATGGCTTCGGGGAAGAAATGGAAAAAGCAAAAAAGAATAAGCAGGAACAGCAATAATTTTAAATAAATACCAACCACAATGAAAAGAACACTGTTTGCCCTGGCACTTCTGATGGGATATGGCTTAACCCTCAGTGCACAAAAAATGACCATCGAGAATGTTTCGAAAGCTTCCCCCCGTAATGCGGCGGCCATTAAGGAAGGGTCTGATATAAAAGGATATTATTTCTTTATCAGCGAGAAGGTCGACAAGAAGACCAACGAGTATACACTCCGGATCACAGACAAGAACCTCAAGTTGCTGAAAGATGTGAAGTTCCAGGATTCAAAACATGTGTATATATTGGAATCATCTTTTAACGGCAC